>DRJJ01000268.1 GCA_011052255.1 Gammaproteobacteria bacterium
AAGAACTTCACCAGGGTAAAGCTTATTAATGCCAGCCAGCTCTTTCTCTACGTATGATAAAGCAGGTAAGCCATTGACGGACTCCGTTAATCCCGCCATCAGGACTGAAATATTTTTACGACTGGATTTTTTTTGATCCGTTAGTTCCAGGCCTGGCGATGTAGCAAGGGCGTACCTTTCTATCAGAAAGCGCTCCCCATCATACAAGGCCGCAAAGGGTAAAGCACGCATACTTACATCGGAAATTAAAACCAGTGTCTTGATCTTCTGCTTTACCAACAAAGCTGAAATCGGCTTGATTATCCAGTTATTGAGCTGATTAGCCACTGGCAGGTAATCGCGTGTTCGACGTTTCTCAAGTTGTGTCCGGAACTCGGCAATCGAGGCTTTGACTTCACTGGCTGCTACTTTTGTGGTGAAACGACTAATCGCGCTACCATAACTCACCAATATCTCCAGCCTGTCTTCAAACAGTATGGGATAGAGGATCGCCGTATCGAGTTCGACACTATCACCTATATTGGCGATCTTTTTACGGGTACGTGTTACACAACTATCACGAAAATAATCCTGCAACTCGGTACTTTTAAGTCCTTCAATGGTCTCGCGCGCTTCTTTTAGTAACGCGGTCATTTCAATCTTATCATCAACGCTATTACTATACTTTAGTAACAGATCAGCTAGCTCGTAATGGAATACGCTCGGCGTATCATCATCAATGTGCGGATCGACATTAGTCCAGGTGAACAGTGGATTCAGATCCGAATAAGATGCTCTGGCCTGCCTGAACATTGCCAGTGATTTTTTTATCCTACCCTGATCCCGTAAATACCGGGCATATTGCCACTGCCAGCGATAGAGCAGATCATTGGCACTGCTTTCCTGTGCCAGAAAAATAGCCCGCTGATAAAAATCCTCAACCGGCTTCAGATTGCCCGTCTCAAGGTAAAGGTCACCAAACAGTCCCTGCGCTAAAGATAGCTCACGTTTTGACTCAATCGATTTTAAATATTTATCAGCTGTACTAATTAGCTCGTATGCCATTGTGAACTGGATCTTACGCTGTTCCGGTTTGGTGTGTCCCATCGCCAGAAGTAACTCCCCCATACGCAGTGCATATACAGCCTGATTATATTCAACCGCATGCCCGTAGATAATTTCCCTCGCCTGTTTTATATAATCCAGAAAGGGTTTGTGCTCGTGGTTTAATACCTCAACAATGGCTAGATTGATCAATACCCGGATTTCCTGGTCAGTCAGGTTTGCCCTTCGGGCTATTCTTTTACTTTGATAGAAGCGTGACTTGGCCCCATCAAGAAATCCCTCCCGTACCAGCAAACTCCCAAAATCATTTAAAACGGCCGCATGAAGTTTGTCGTCACCGAGTGACTTGGCCCTGAATACACTTTCCTCAAACAGCTTGTGCGCCAATTTGATGTTACCCCGGATCATATGCAAGCTGGCCAGGTTGGCCGTGATATAGGTTTGCAAAACTTCATCCTTGGCCTTTTTTGCATGGTGACTGGCCTTGTGCAGAGATTCCAGTGCCTGTGATAAATTCCCCATCTGCTGATAGGCATTGGCTATTCTTTGTAAAATTTGCGCCTGGCCAAGGTGGTTTTTTTCTCGCTCGTGTTCTGACAGTACTGTTTGCCATTGCTTTATCGCATCGGAATAATTACCCGTTGAAAAATACTCATCACCTGCTCGCACAGACGCAGACACCGTTTCATCCGCCTGAGAAGATTGAATCATCATAAACAAGCAGACAAACAGTAGTAATATTTTATTTAAATTCAATTCCATCACGATTTCCGTAAAATAACCGATACCCTCTATAAAATTTCTGTGTAAAACTGAAAGTGTATGCCATCGTCCTGAAGATCATTATGTGCATTAACCATATCACGTAACGGTTTACCCCAATAGACATCAAAACCTGTCCCTTTGTTATTCGTCCAACGTATACCTAATCCAGTACTGTATATGTCAGCAGGCTGGATCGTACTCCTGTCTTTATTCCATATCCGTCCATAATCTGTAAATACCGCCAACTGCCAATAATTGTCGCTGGCCTTATGCAGCGGATAACGATATTCGATCGAAATGTTAATACCATTATCACCCACTAACTTGTTTTCACGATAACCACGCACACTGTTAGCACCGCCTATGGCAAACTGTTCCAGTGGTAATAACGGATCGTCAGTTAATTGTATGTTGGCACGTACTTCCAGATCAGACTGGTTACTCACAAAACGTTCCAGTAATTGCAACTGTCCTAACCAACTCTGGAAACGGCCATCCGGCCCTGTGTCATTTATCGTGGCATCCTCCGCATCAAAACCAAAGCTAAAGGTCGATCTGCCGGCAATGACGCGGGTGGGTTTGCGTTTAAACCAGGACTGAACAAAACGCAATGCAGTCACCCGACTCAAGCCATCTTGCGGTCCCGTTTCAAACGAAAAGGGTATGCCAAGTAAAGAGGTTTTACTCTTTCTTTTTTCAACATTGAGTCCCAGATCAAACTGTTCGTCGGTTTCTTTGTAAACCGAGAACACCGAGCTCAGACCAATAGTTCGTGAATTACTTTTCACATTGAGGTTGGAGAAAGGCGGTTCAATAACTTCCGAATCACTTGTTTTATAGTAAAATCCAATACTCGAACCACTGGCGGTTACCGGGAAACTGTACTGAAGATCAAAATCATCCAACCCTTCAGTCAGGCCATAACGCAGGTTTAATGTGTCGCCGTAACCAAACAGACTCAGGTGTTCAAAGCTCAATTCAGCCCGCTCTGCACCGACACTGGGGGGTCGATGATTATTTATATTTAATGTAGCGCGATACAACTTGTCCTCTTCGACATCTAGATACAGGATGCTGTCACCTGTTTCACTCCCTGGTTGTAGTCGCGCATTGACTCGTTTGATACGACGATTTTGCTGAATAATAAACAACTGCTTTTGTAACGTTTTCACGTTTAACGGGCTTCCAACACCCAGTAAAACACGATCATAAATATAACTGTAGTGCAGGTTTTGCTGCCCACTAAGCTGAATGACTGACAATTCGCCTTCAATAATCCGATAAGTGATAATACCCTCCTGAATTTTCTGATCAGGAAGAATCGCACCCGAGTTAATATAACCATTATCAATATAATACTGGGTCAGTCGATTTCTGATTTTTTGTAAATCACTGCTGGTGATGATCTTACCAATATAGTTGGCCA
>DRJJ01000269.1 GCA_011052255.1 Gammaproteobacteria bacterium
AAACGACGCAGGTCGACATGGTGATCATTAACCAGTGTATGCAAGGCGGTATTATTGCGGGCGGTGAATTCAGCCTGCATATCCTGATTGGCAACGCGGCAGGCGTTCATCACGATACTTTGCAGGTCATCCGGCAGGGACGCGAACGCCTGCTTGTTGAACAGTGCCTCAAGCGTGGTGCCAGGCTCATGCCAGCCGGGGTAATAATAATATTTAGCGGCCTTATACAGACCAAATGCCAAATCATTATCGGGACCGACCCACTCGGTCGCATCAATAGCGCCTGACTGTAACGAGGTAAAGATTTCACCTCCGGGCAAACTCACCGGGGTTCCTCCGGCCCTTCTCAGTACTTCACCACCGAGGCCGGGGATACGCATTTTAAGGCCCTGCAGATCTGCAACCGTGTTGATTTCCTTGTTGAACCAGCCACCCATCTGTACGCCGGTATTGCCGGTTGCGGCCGGGATCAGACCAAAGGGCTCGTACAGCTCGCGCCACAGTTCCATCCCGCCACCGTGATAAAGCCAGCTGTTCATTTCCTCTGCAATCAAACCAAATGGTACCGCAGAGAAAAACTGTGCCGCTTCACTTTTGCCTTTCCAGTAGTAGCTGGCGCCATGCCCCATCTCGGCTACACCACCCGATACCGCATCAAAAACCTCAAACGCCGGTACCAGCTCACGGGCACCGTAGACCTTGACCGTGATTCGGCCACCGCTCATTTCGCCAATCAAACGTGCCAGGGTGTTCGCGCCGGTACCCAGACCGGGAAAGTCTTTGGGCCAGGTGGTTACCATTTTCCATTTGAATTCGGTCTTAAAACCCTTATTGTCCATGCTCTGCTGGCTGGCCTTTTCACCGCAGCCTGCCAGCAGGCCGGCACCAGCCAGCGTTCCCACGCCCAGTTTTGACACAAAATCACGCCGCTTCATGACTCTCTCCTCTTATAATTACCGTTACTGTAACCGATTATCATGCTTATCTATAGCGTTGCCAGGCGATAGTGTCGGCTAAATACCCGTAAAACCAATCTGTTAACAGCCAGCATATATCATGGTAATCGTTGTGCTTATTTGCGATACTTGTGTTAACCGCCCATCAGCTCAACTGCTTGTTTACTTTGCAAACTGCCAGGTGCTACGTATGGACAGACAGGTTAACGAGATACGAAGCCGGGTAACATGGATTGTTGCGCTGGTATTGCTGGTCACCCCTGCCGCGGGTCTGACTACTCTGGTGTTGTTTGGCCT
Organism: Gammaproteobacteria bacterium; assembly: GCA_011052255.1. Taxonomy (GTDB): domain Bacteria; phylum Pseudomonadota; class Gammaproteobacteria; order DRJJ01; family DRJJ01; genus DRJJ01. The sequence goes on from DRJJ01000269.1 coordinate 1,254, forward strand.
GCTGAATCTGACCGATGCGATGACCATGCTGGGCAGTGGGTTTGTCCCCGTTCTGGTGCTTGCTGCTGTACCACTTGCCAGCTGGTGGTTTTACCACTCATTTCGCAACCTGACAGACTGGAGTCGCCGCCCTGATGGTGAGGCGCCTGAGCTGGTTTACTATTATCTACGTCGCTTCAGGCGACACTATTGGGGACTACTGGTCGCGTACACGCTAGCTATCCCTGCGCTGTATCACCTGGAATCTCCTCCAGCCTTTATGGCCAGTATCGAGCACATCATACTCGTTACGTCCCTGTTGTTAGCGGTCGCCATGTTCATTGGTCTGCCCGCTTACCTGATCTGCATGGATCAGCTCAGCAAGCTGGCGCAATGGACCGGGCTTTTCCACGTGCAAAACAGTATTCACAGCAAGATATTGTTACTGGGTGCGTTCATGCCCATTCTTAGTTACTCGTTTATGATGGTGTACTACTGGCAACAAACCGGTCACCTGACCGTCATCACGCTCCTGGTCTGGGGCGCACTGGCTCTGGCGACCGGACTAATCAGTATACTCACGGTGCGCAGCCTGAAACATTCACTGTCACCCGTGCAACACGCACTGGGTCGCACCGGTGCGACGGCCTACAATGAACTGGCCGGTGTACGCCCGGCATCAACAGATGAGATAGGTATTCTGACCCAGACCCTGGGCCGGGTATTTGAGCGGCTGTCTGACCAGGAGCAACAGATTCGAACGGTGGTCGACAAGGCCGCTGAAGGTATTATTGTGGTCACGGAGGCAGGCCGAGTAGACACCTTTAATCAGGCCGCGCAAAGACTCTTCGGCTATCAGTCACAAGAGGTTCGTGGCCAGCCATTATCCAGATTGCTTCCCTTTCTGAAAGAACAGCGTGGCAAGCCTACGCTGTTTACCGGCGAGCGCGAAGAGTCCGGCATCAAAAAAAATGGAAAACCGGTTCATGTGTCGGTAATGATCAGCGATATGCGCACACGCAGCAAACGTATGTTTACCTATATTGTCGCTGACCGCTCCGAGCGACAGTTATTGCTTGATCAGCAACGCAAGGCTGAGAAGCGTTATCGCAACCTGGTAGAAACTGCGCAGGACCTGGTATGGAGTATGGATGCCAAAGGTCACTGGACTTATGTCAATGCCGCCTCGAAAAAGATTTATGGTTATGATCCGGAAGAAATGATAGGAAAACATTTAAGTGAGTTCCAGCTACCCGATTCTATCGAACAGGACACCGCCACGTTCAGGGAAGTACAACAGGGACAAAAACTAAAACAATACGAAACCGTGCATCTTGATAAAAATGGTAATAAGCATTACCTGAGCTTTAACGCCACCCCGGAGATGGATGATCAGGGCAATGTGGTACAGATTACCGGTACCGCGCGCGACATCAGCGAACAAAAGGCCTATGAAAAACAGTTAACCTATCAGGCTGAACACGACGTGCTGACCAGCTTGTATAATCGACGCTATTTCCTGCAGGAACTGGAACGCGTGATTGCGCTGATCCCTCGTCATGATCTTAATTGCGCTGTTTTATATATCGATCTGGATCAGTTCAAACCGATCAATGACACACTGGGGCATGATGCCGGTGACCGGTTACTGATAGAAATCAGCAACATGCTGACCGGTAGTAGCCGCCAGGGTGAACTGCTCGCGCGTTACGGTGGTGATGAATTCACCATGCTGCTGTATAACGTCAATCAACAAACTGTCATAACCGCTGCTGAAAACTTCCGCCTGTTATTTGAAAAATACCGCTTTGTTGATAGTGGCCAGTCGTTCAACATCCATTGCAGTATTGGTGCTGCGCTGGTTACCCCACAAGCTCGTTCCGCCGATGAAGTCCTGACCCAGGCCGATCATGCCTGTAACGTAGCCAAGGCCTGTGGGCGTAATCAGGTGGTGTTGCATGATCCCGCTGATCATGACGATTCCAGGGTTGCTGAAGATACCGGCTGGGCCAATCGCGTCAGTGATATGATAGAAAACAATCGCCTGATACTGACTTTCCAACCTGTTATCAATGTAAAAAACAACAGCATCACTCAGTATGAGGTTCTGATACGTATGCCCAGTGACGAAGGTGAAGCGATTAGCCCCGGGGGGTTTCTGCCGGCCGCCGAACGCTTTGGGCTAATACACAGCCTGGATAACTGGGTAATTGAACATGCCATTGCCAGGTTATCCCGGTTAAAGCAGGCCGGCCAGTCCTGTCACTTTGCTATTAACCTGTCTGCCAAAGCACATGAAGACGAACGTCTGGCTGATTTTGTTTACAAACGCCTTTCTGAAAGTAACGTGCCACCTGAATGGCTATCGTTCGAGCTGAATGAGTCCCGTGTCATCACCAAACTTGCGGACAATCAGCGCATGATTCAGGAACTGACTCAGCTGGGTTGCCAATTTACGCTGGATAACTTCGGATCGGGAATTCAGACTTTCCACACCATCAAGGCACTGAAAATCAATAGCGTGAAGATTGATGGCGATCTGATACGCAGTATTACATCCAGCAATGTTGACCTCGCTATGGTCAGGTCAATAAACAGTATTGCCCATGAGCTCAGACTGACGACCATTGCCAAGTTTGTAGAAGATGAAGCGACTTTAAAATGCATTGAGGAATTGGGTATCGACGAGGCGCTTGGGCATTACATCGGTAAGCCACTCACGCATTTGATCCATAACACCGAACTGCCACACCACGATGACAAACAACTGGACAGTAGCGCCTAAAACCTGAAGTCTCTAAATCTTAAATTCGCTCCAGATTCGCATACGCCAGTACCAGCCACTTACTGCCTTCGTATTCAAACTGCACCTGAACACGCGCGTGATTACCTTGCCCTTCGTAGTTCAGCACCACCCCTTCACCAAACTTGCCGTGCATCACCCGGTCACCCAGCGTAAAGTCCTGCGCCTCATCATCTTGCCAGGCCGGGCTGGATAAGGTCTGGGCACGTTGCGCCGTACCAACCGGTCGTACCTCTTCAATCTGCTCGGCGGGTAGCTCTTTAAGAAAACGGGATGCAAAAGCGAGCTTTTCTGTACCATGCAAACGGCGACTTTCCGCATAACTCATATACAACTGTGACATCGCACGGGTCATGCCCACGTAACACAGGCGCCGCTCTTCTTCGAGTTTTTCCATGTCTTCTACGGAGCGCTGGTGTGGGAACAGGCCTTCCTCCAGCCCGCACATAAACACCAGTGGAAACTCCAGCCCCTTGGCTGAATGCAAGGTCATCAACTGTACACAGTCTTCCCAGGCATCGGCCTGGTTCTCACCCGCTTCCAGCGCGGCATGGGCCAAAAACGAATCCAGCGGAGCCATGTCTTGCTGTTCTTCACCCGGCTCATAACCCCGCGCAGCGGTGATCAACTCCTGCAGGTTCTCCAGCCGCGACTCGGCCTTCTCACTTTTATCTCGCTGGTGCAATGCCAGCAAGCCACTGCCTTCCAGCACATGCTCGACCTGCTCGTGCAACAGAAGGCCTTCTATCTGTTGTGCCATTGATCGAATCATGGCCTGAAAGGCCGACAGTGCATTAAGCGCACGTGCTGCCAGCGGCTTTTCATCCAGCGCCACCAGGCAGGCATCCCACATCGAAATAGAACGCTCGCGCGCCAGACCACGCAATACCACCAGACTGCGATCCCCAATGCCGCGCGTCGGTACATTTACGATGCGTTCGAATGCCGCATCATCCTGCTGGTTTTGCAGCAGACGCAAATAAGACAGCGCATCCTTGATTTCGGCACGCTCGAAAAATCGCAGGCCACCGTATACCCGATACGGCATTGCCATGGCCATCAACTTTTCTTCAAAAACACGTGACTGTGCATTGGATCGATATAAAATGGCCGTTTCAGAGCGTAAATTACCCTGATCGACCCAGTCGCTAATGCGACCCAGCACAAAAGCCGCTTCATCGTGCTCGTTGTAGGCTGCATACAGGCGAATGGGTTCGCCCTGGTCACCCGCAGTCCATAAATCCTTGCCCAGACGACCGGTATTGTTTGCAATCAAGGTATTCGCTGCAGTCAGTATCGTACTGGTCGAACGGTAATTCTGCTCCAGCCGGATCGTTTTAGCTGCACTGTAGTCCTTGCTGAAACGCTGGATATTCTCGATACGCGCACCGCGCCAGCCATAGATAGACTGATCGTCATCACCCACCACAAACACATTGCCGCTTGCACCAGCCAGCAGCCGTATCCAGGCATATTGAATCGCATTGGTATCCTGAAACTCGTCTACCAGAATATGTGCAAAACGCAGATGGTAGTGTTCCTGTACCGATGCATTATCACGGATCAGCTCCAGCGCGCGTAGCAGTAACTCGGCAAAATCAACCAGACCAGACCGGTTGCAGGCCTGTTCATAGGCGGCGTAAATCTCGATCATATGATCCTGATAATGGTCGCCGGTCAGCTCCAGGTGCGCGGACCGTTGTCCTTCATCCTTGTTGTGATTAATAAACCACTGCACCTGCCGCGGCGGCCAGCGCGCTTCATCAATCTCCATGGTGCGGATAAGCCGTTTGATAAAACGAAACTGATCGTCAGAGTCCAGAATCTGGAAGGCCTGTGGCAGACCCGCCTCTTGCCAGTGCGCGCGTAACAGGCGGTGCGCCAGGCCGTGGAAGGTGCCTACCCACATCCCGCCAAGC
>DRJJ01000270.1 GCA_011052255.1 Gammaproteobacteria bacterium
GCCAGGTTTTCGAGTACCGGAACCGTTTCATGTTCAACGGCTTCTTTATAATCAATTTGCATCAATGATTTCCACAGCTTTTTCAGCCCCGGAAAATTGCTAACTGCCTTGTATTCAACCCGTGCATCTTCAAGCAAGCCGATAAAAAACATTTGTGCCGGACTGAGTTGTTCAGCAGATATCGAGCTACTGGCATAAATCATATGCGATGCCATATGTGCTACCGTGGCACGATATAACTCCAGGCCAGGAATACCTTCCAGATCATCCAGTGCATCCGGTACATACAGAATACGGTCTTCGACATAAGGGCGGAAATCGGTGTAATCAGCCCCGGTAGGACGTACGAAGAAATCACGTCCCCACAGCGCGCGCAGATAAAAATTCAGTTTGCGCTGGATCTTTACAAACAACACACCACGGCGCTCTTTCTCAAGCATCGCACGACTGTCGGCGGACTCCAGATTAAAGTAGGAAGTCAGATTATTAAAATCACGACGGTAGGCCTGTGCACCAAAGTTTGTCCAGCGGCGTAAACCGCTAAGTGTCAGCTTTGACAGCAGTTCATCAATATGCGTCAGCATCGGGCGCAGACCGCGCGCGGCAGTTGATGCCAGTTGATGGATCAGGGTGAGATAGCCGCGTACCAGCTGCGCATCACCCAGGTGTCTGGCTGCCGTGGGTAAACTGGAGAACAGCAGGGTAATCACTTCACCCGAGGTCATCGATGAAACTTTCATCGCGGCACTGATGCAGTCCGGAATAATATCTTCACCACATTCTTTTGCGACCTGTGGCATTTCCTGTATGTAAGTAATAACCAGATCCGGTCCGCGGCCCAGGCTTGATAATGCCTTCGCACCATTCAGATAATCACTCAGACCTGTTGGCGACATAATGCGCGCCGCCTCATGAAAGGTGCTATCAAGAACAGCTTTAACTTCCGGGGCAGTCTGCTCCAGAAATTCAGAATAATCTTCAAGCTTGATAGACGACATTACTGCGCACCTATGTAGTTAATTCCTGACTGCTGTCCCGTTAACTTAAACATATAAAATGTAATCTGTGTATATGTTTAAGATGCTAGTAATGGCATCGGACATGGACTCGGTGTAGCCTGCTAAAAACGCGCTGTTCGCCATCCTTGGCCGCTCGACTGCCGCGTCCCTGCGGCAGACGGTCTTTAGCAGGCTACACCGACTCCACATCCTGCTTTTGTACTCGCTTATTCAGTTAACGGGACAGTAGTGGGTTAGTATATAAAGCGTGTGTTGTTTACCCAATTTGCTGTTTACAGACCGTCGGCAGCAGGGATGCTGCCGTCGAGCGTACAGGGAGGTATTTACAGCGTGTCTGTAAACAGCGAATTGGGTAAGCAACGCACACATATTTGGTATTAACCCAGAAATGTCTGCACAGCAGCATTCAGGGTATCGCACATATCTGGATCATCTGTCAGTGGTGTGACCATGGTTATGCTGCAAGCCGCTTCAGGATCAACCCCCTTGCTGATTAACTGTCCCGCATAAACCAGCAGGCGAGTCGATATACCTTCATCCAGGCCATGGCCTTTCAGGTTACGTGCACGATGAGCAATCTGTACCAGCTTTGCAGCCGTCTCTTTATCAACCCCTGACTCTTTGGTGACAATCGCTACTTCAAGTTCGGCCTCAGGGTAGTCAAAGTTCAGCCCACCAAAACGCTGCTTGGTAGATTGCTTGAGATCCTTCATTAAACTCTGGTAGCCGGGGTTATAGGAAATAACCAGCTGAAAATCGGGGTGCGCTTTAATCAGCTCGCCCTTTTTGTCCAGCGGCAGGGTACGACGATGATCCGTAAGCGGATGGATCACAACGGTGGTGTCCTGACGTGCCTCAACAACTTCGTCCAGATAGCAAATGGCGCCTATACGTGCCGCCAGTGTCAGTGGGCCGTCCTGCCATTTAGTGCCATCCTTGTCGAGCAAGAAGCGGCCGACCAGATCAGACGCAGTCATGTCTTCATTACAGGCCACGGTAATCAGAGGTCTGCCCAGTTTCCACGCCATGTATTCTACAAAGCGGGACTTGCCGCAACCGGTAGGCCCTTTAAGCATCATCGGCATGCGTACATCATAGGCTGCCTCATAGAGCTCAATTTCTTTTCCTACGGCTTCGTAGTAGGGCTCGTTCTTAACGATGTACTGCTTTGGATCTACTGTTGTATCAGACATATTCATACCCGTTTAAACTTATTTAATTTATAAAAGTTTACTGCTGTTCAGCGTGCTTAAAAGCTGGCACAAATGCAGGATATGGAATCGGTGCAGCCTACTAAAGACCGTCTGCCGCATGGAAGCGGCAGTCGAGCGGCCAGGGATGGCGAATAGCGCGTCTTTAGTAGGCTGCACCGATTTCATGTCCGGTGTTACTACTATCATAATCGTACAAACAGACTACATTTCAACAATATTTAGCTTAACCGTGAACCTGCGGATTCCGGCTTAAGTTAATGGAACAGCTGTGAAAATTACTAATCTTCATCCCCTGTCTCATGCTCGCCTGACCATCCAGCTGCTTTGGCTTTTTCCATTGCCTGCGCATGAATTTCACGGTGGCGTTTTGCTAATGATTCAGGTAATTGACTGACCATGCAGCCATACTTGTCCCATTCGTTATTCACTTTCTGTAATAAGGCATCAATGCCGGCCAGATTCCAGCCTTCACAGGTTTCTGTTTCATCGATGATTTCGAATACCCAGGCATCTCTGATAATTTTCCCTATGCTGGTCATGCCACCATTGAGATCATTATCAAGTCCAACATATTTGTCCGGCTTGCTCATAATTTTTCAACCTGGGTACCGTGACCACACGCCAGGTGTGGTCACGGTGTTTACATTTTGGCTTATTAAACCGTTTCGCCGCGGTAGATAACCATAGACGCACCAGCTGACTGGGCAAAGTTATCAAAACCCAGCAGCCTTACGTGGTTATCAGGATGTGCGGTATGACAGGCCTCAACTTCCTTGAGGATCACATCAACATCCGTTTCACCAAACAACGGTAGTTTCCACATATACCAGTAATGGCCATTGGCATGTTCTGGTTCAGTGTGTTCAATACCCGGGTTCCAGCCTTTGCTGACGATGTACTCGATTTGAGCACGGATCTGCTCAGGGGTAAGGGCTGGCAGGTATGAAAAAGTTTCAAACTTACGGCTTGAGGCATTGCCCAGGCTTGATTCATAATCTTGCATGTTACTACTCCTAAAAATGTATGGTGTGTTTACCGTTGTTAACGGGCAGGGCGCATAAAATGCACTCTGCCTGATAACAGCTGTAATGTTTACTTATGTGCCGCATCGATCTTGTCTACGGTATCGAATTCAAACTTGATTTCTTTCCAGGTTTCCATCGCTGCTGCCAGTTCCGGGCTGTGTTTCGCCGCTGCTGTCAGGATGTCTTTACCTTCTTTCTCAAGTTCACGACCCGTGTTACGTGCTTCAACACAAGCTTCTACTGCTACACGGTTAGCGGCCGCACCGGCTGCATTACCCCAGGGGTGACCCAGCGTACCACCACCAAACTGCAGTACTGAATCATCGCCGAAGATGTTAACCAGCGCAGGCATGTGCCATACGTGGATACCGCCGGATGCAACCGGGAATACACCAGGCATCGCGCCCCAGTCCTGATCGAAGAAGATACCGCGCGAGCGATCTTCCTTGATGAATGAATCACGCATGATATCAATCCAGCCCAGTGTGGCTTCGCGATCGCCTTCCAGCTTGCCGACAACCGTACCGGAGTGCAGATGGTCACCACCTGACAGGCGCAGGATTTTAGCCAGCACGCGGAAGTGAATACCGTGGTGCGGGTTGCGATCGAGTACCGCATGCATAGCGCGATGGATATGCAGCAACAAACCGTTATCCTGACACCATTGTGCCAGCTGGGTATTGGCTGACCAGCCACCGGTGATGTAGTCATGCATAATAATCGGTGCGCCAATTTCCTTGGCATACTCGGCACGTTTCATCATTTCATCAGAGGTCGCAGCGGTTACATTTAAATAGTGACCTTTACGCTCACCGGTTTCTGCTTCGGCTTTATGAATCGCTTCCATCACGAAGTCGAAACGAGCTCTCCAGCGCATGAATGGCTGTGAGTTAACATTTTCATCGTCTTTCGTGAAATCAAGACCGCCGCGCAGGCCTTCGTAACAGGCGCGACCGTAGTTTTTAGCCGACAGACCCAGTTTAGGTTTAATGGTACAACCCAGCATAGGACGACCGTATTTATTCAGGATGTCACGTTCCAGCTGGATGCCCTGTGGCGGACCGTTACAGGTCATCACATAGGCGATAGGGAAACGGATATCTTCCAGGCGTAAAGCACGCAGTGCCTTAAAGCCAAACACGTTACCGACCAACGAAGTCATAACGTTTACAACCGAACCTTCTTCGAACAGATCAATGGGATAAGCAACAAAGGCATAGAAGCATGTGTCATCACCGGGTACGTCTTCAATTGCGTAAGCGCGACCTTTGTAATAGTCCAGATCAGTCAACAAATCCGTCCATACCGTTGTCCAGGTGCCGGTTGAGGATTCTGCAGCAACCGCGGCTGCAATTTCTTCGCGAGGAACGCCATCCTGTGGTGTAACCTTAAAACAAGCCAGAATATCAGTATCTTTCGGGGTATAATCCGGCATCCAGTACGTTTCGCGGTATTCTTTTACACCCGCGTCATAGGTTTTAGCCATTGTGATCTCCAGTGATTCGTTAAGTAATTGTTGGCGCGGAACTCGCCGCGCAGTGGACATTATTGAGACTTGTATGTATAAATGGAAATCAATAGTTTCTATTAATTGTATAGAGCATCATCTATGGCTTATTCAACTGCAGAAAACCTCATTCGTCACGTTACCCTGCGCCAGCTACAGATTTTTGAGGCGGTGGTGCGTCTGAAAGGCTATACCCGCGCGGCTGAAGCCCTGCATCTGACCCAACCGACTGTTTCGATGCAGGTAAAAAAGCTGAGTGAAGCCATAGGCAGCTCTTTACTCGAAAAGGTGGGTAACACCCTCAGCACAACAGCGATGGGCAACGAGGTTTATACGTCCGCTCAAAAGATTTTGGGCAGCATGGTAGAACTCGGTGAGTCGGCTGTTGCACTGGAAGGGGTGGTCAGAGGACCGCTACGTATTGCCGTTATTACCACCGCCAAGTATTTTATGCCTCACCTTCTAGGGGAATTTATCACCATGTACCCCGAGGTGAAGCCGATGCTGAAGGTAACTAACCGCTCGCGCGTGCTTGAGCGACTGAAGTCCAACGAAGACGATTTATTGATTATGGGCCAGGTGCCGGTTGAGCTGGATGTCGAGGCGCATCCTTTTATAGATAACGAACTGGTGGTGGTGGCAAGCACTCGCCATCCACTCTCGCAATGCTCTGATATCTCATTGCAGCAGATGAGTGAGGAGCGTTTTCTGGTGCGTGAGGCAGGTTCCGGAACACGCCTGGCGATTGAACGTCTATTCGCTGATCAGGGCCTCGAGATTCAGCCCTATATGGAACTGGGTAGCAGCGAGGCGATTAAGCAGGCCGTGATGGCTGGGCTGGGGATATCCGTGTTATCACGGCACAACCTGCGACTGGAGCTTGCAGGCAACCATATCGCTATCCTGGACGTAAAGGGCTTCCCGTTGTTCTATCGCTGGTACGCGGTACACCTGAAAGGCAAAAAGCTGTCACTCGTTTCAAGTACGTTTCTGGATTTCCTGCTGCAACAGGGTAAGGAAATGCTGCAACAGATTCCAGAGGGACAGGCAGGGGTCGCTTCTGTGAAATAGGGTAAAGTTGCAAACGTTACTTGCCCATCACTCTGACAGTCGCTAAGGTAGCACCCCATGTATAAAAACATACGAATAGTATTGGTTGAGACATCGCATCCAGGCAACATCGGAGCGGCTGCCCGAGCCATGAAAAACATGCATCTGCAAAATCTGGTGCTGGTCAAGCCGCAGGAGTACCCGTCCGGTAAAGCCAGGGCGCGCGCTGCTGGTGCAGTCGATGTACTGGAATCCGCCAGGGTGGTGGACAATCTTGACGAAGCGCTCGCAGATTGCTCTCTGGTGCTGGGTGCCAGTGCGCGTGAACGGAAGCTGGGCATCAAACTGGTCGACCCACGTCAGGCAGCTGAGCAAATTATGACGCATGGTGAGGATGAGAAAATAGCCATCCTGTTTGGTCGCGAAAAATGTGGCCTGAGCAATGAGGAGCTGGAACGCTGTCACTACCATATATACATACCGAGTAACGAGGAATATTCGTCCCTGAATATCGCGGCTTCCGTACAGGTTATCTGTTATGAGCTAAACATGGCCTTTCGAGGTAATCAGTCAGCGCCGCTGAATACCAAACCTAAAGTCGATGAGGCCGAACGGCCTGCGTCAGTGGAAAATATGGAACGCATGTACCAGCATATGGAATCGGTGCTAATCAAGCTGGGCATGATCTACCAGGATAACCCGATGCTGCTGATGCGGCGTATACGTAACCTGTACACACGCGCTGGCATGGATCAGCGTGAGGTAAAAATGCAGCGTGGTATCATGACTGCTATTGAGAAGCTGTATAAGCAAAAAGCCGGTGAATGATAAGGTTTTTTTACTGGACACATCAATAATGTCCCGTTAACTTAAACATTTGCTGATGAAAGGTATCAGTGTAGCTGTTTAAGAGTATCCTCATGACTCCGGACATGGAACGGGTGTAGCCTGTTAAAGACGCGCTATTCGCCATCCCTGGCCGCTCGACTGCCGCGTCCGTGCGGCAGACGGTCTTTAACAGGCTACACCCATTCCATATCCTACTCTCGTACGCGTGGCATAGTTAACGGGACACCAGTGCGGCTACGGTATAAAGTAAACCTGTGTTATTGATGTAGATGGGATGTTGTATATGAGTTCTTCGATCAAATTAGCTATAAGTCATCAAATGGAGAATATCCATGTTTGATCGTATACGTGAAGATATACGAATCGTGTATGAACGGGATCCGGCAGCCCGCAATGCATTCGAAATCATGACCGCCTATCCCGGTATGCAGGCGATCTGGGCACATCGTTTTAACCATCGGTTACATGGCTGGGGCCTGAAATGGCTGTCGCGCTGGTTAGCCGGCCTGGTGCGCTGGTTTACCGGCGTTGAAATACACCCGGGTGCAAAAATAGGGCGCCGGTTCTTTATTGATCATGGCATGGGTATTGTGATTGGTGAAACGGCCGAAATAGGGGATGACTGCACCCTGTATCACGGCGTTACCCTTGGCGGCACGCACTGGAAGAAAGGCAAACGACATCCCACCCTGGGTACAAATGTAGTGGTGGGTGCAGGTGCCAAGATTCTCGGGCCGGTCATGATCGGTGATATGGCTCGCATAGGTTCTAACTCAGTGGTACTCATGGATGTAGCCGAAGCGGCTACCGTCGTGGGTGTACCAGGGCATGTCGTGCAGGCCAGTAAGGCTGAAGTCAAGAAAACCCATGCAGAAATAGCTAAAAAGCTCGGCTTTGATGCATACGGCATGCATGATGAAATGCCTGATCCGGTTGCCAATGCGGTAAATTGTATGCTTGACCATATTCACACGATAGACCAGCGACTGGAGCAGATGTGCGGTGCTATCAAGGGCCTGGGTGCCGAAATTGCTGATTTAAATATCCCGGAGCTGGATTCGTGCGAGATCACCAGTGTCGCAGAAACGCTTGAAAAACAACACTCTAAAGAGGCCGATGAGCAAGCGGCTGATACAGATCAAGGTGCGGATAAATAATAGTTGACTAAATTAGTCGGAATTGTATAATCCCTGACAGATTTACAAGGTGAAGCTCGTAATAGTGCGAGCTCGATAAGTATATTCTGAAACACAGGTAAAGACAATGAGACTGACTACTAAAGGCCGCTACGCAGTAACAGCCATGCTGGATCTGGCACTGCATTTTGAAAAAGGTCCTATCTCCCTGGCCGATATCTCTGAACGACAGGGCATTTCACTGTCCTATCTCGAACAATTATTCACCCGCTTACGTCGTGCCGGACTGGTACGCAGTACGCGTGGGCCTGGTGGTGGCTACTCGCTGAGTCGCAATGCCGATGATATACCGGTTGCAGATGTGATTGTTGCAGTGGATGAAAAGGTTGATACCACTCGCTGTGGGGGCCTGGGTAATTGCCAGGACGATGAACGTTGCCTGACCCATGACCTGTGGGTTGATTTAAGCGAACAGATCTATTCCTTCCTGAATGGTATTAGTCTGGCACAGGTTGTTGCGCGCGATGGCGTGCGTGATGTAGCCCGTCGGCAGGATGACCAGAAATCAGGTCAACACCGTGTCACCCTGAGTGACAAAGCGGATACGACACAGGCTGGCCTGTAATTTTTGTCGGCCAGTCAGGTGAGTAGTAGATAGAGTATGACAGCGTACCTCGATCATAATGCAACAACACGGGTTGATGATCGGGTATTTGAGGCCATGCGTCCCTGGTTGCAGGAGGCATATGGTAACCCGTCCAGCGTCCACCGTATCGGGCGAGCAGCACGGACAGCGGTGGATGTTGCACGGCAACAGGTAGCAACGCTGGTTGGCGCGCAGCCATCGCAGGTGATATTTACCAGTGGTGGTACCGAGGCCAACAACCTGGCACTGGTCGGGGTGATTCATTCTCACCCGGACATGATACTGGCGCACAGTGCGATTGAGCACTCATCGGTACTGGAAATGGTCCAGCACCTGCAAGGCCAGGGTACACAGTGTGTAGAAATTGCAGTGCAGGCGAATGGTCAGGTTTCGACCGAGGCCTCACAGCAGGCGCTGGATAAAGGCGCCGGACTGGTTAGTGTGATGCTGGCCAACAATGAGACCGGTGCAGTACAGCCGATACAGGACATACAGCAACAGACGGCAGCAGCCAATGCGATATTGCATGTCGATGCAGTACAGGCGGCCGGAAAATTGCCGCTGCAGAGCTTGATGTCAGGTGTCGATCTGGTCAGTTTGTCAGCGCATAAGCTGTATGGCCCCAAAGGGGTCGGCGCACTGATCAGGCGCGAAAATATCGAACTGGTACCCATGATGTTGGGTGGTGGTCATGAGCAGGGACTGCGCGCCGGGACAGAAAATGTTGCAAGCATCGTTGGTTTTGGTATGGCAGCCGAACTGGCTGTAAGCGAACTGGAAACACGTCGCCAGCATATGCAGGGCTTGCAGGACAGGCTGCTGAAACGACTGGATGCAATGCAGGGTGTAACGATCTTCGCCCGTGATGCAGAACGTGTCGTGAACACGATACAGATGGGCGTAGCAGGTATAGAAGGTGAAACCTTGCTGCTGACACTGGACCAGCAGGGTTATGCCGTTTCCAGTGGCTCGGCCTGCTCTAGCAGTAGTAATGAACCCAGCCACGTATTGATGGCAATGGGTATCGACCGGGAATTGGCACGCAACGCCATCCGGGTCAGTACCGGTAAAGATACAACACTTGCAGAGATCGACGGTTTTTGTGATGCCCTGCAAGGCCAGCTGGATATGCTGAAACGATTTAGCGCCGTGTTGGCAAGATAGAAACGCAGTCAAAAGGGTGAACGATTAAGCCCGCAGTGAATGAACGGGCAGTAGTGATAACGAATTTAACGAGGTAGTGACAGTGAGCGAAGCCAAACGACCAATATATCTGGACTATTCAGCAACCACACCGGTTGATCCACGTGTAGCCGATTTAATGTGCAGTCATCTGGTTATGGAAGGAAATTTTGGTAACGCGGCATCGCGCTCTCATGCATACGGCTGGGAAGCCGATCAGGCGATCAAGACAGCACGTGTGCAGGTGGCCGATCTGGTTAATGCCGACCCACGTGAAATCGTCTGGACATCCGGTGCAACAGAATCCGACAACCTGGCGATCAAGGGTGTGGCGCATTTCTACAAGAAGAAAGGGAAGCACATCATCACCTGCAAGACCGAACATAAAGCGGTACTCGACAGCTGTCGTCAACTGGAAAGGGAAGGTTATGAAGTGACCTACCTGGACCCCGAAGCAAACGGACTGATTGACCTGGCCAAACTTGAGCAGGCCATGCGTGATGACACGATCCTGGTGTCCATTATGCATGTTAATAATGAAATCGGCGTGATACAGGATGTTGCAGCCATCGGTGAACTGACCCGCGCACGCGGCATACTGTTTCATGTAGACGCCGCGCAGAGTGCCGGCAAGGTCGCTATCGACCTGGAAAATCTCAAGGTGGATCTGATGTCGTTTTCAGCACACAAGATTTATGGCCCGAAAGGCATGGGCGCGCTGTATGTACGACGTAAACCCCGTGTACGTATTGAAGCACAGATGCATGGTGGTGGTCATGAACGCGGCATGCGCTCCGGTACACTGGCCACTCATCAGATTGTTGGAATGGGCGAGGCCTTTCGTATTGCCAAAGAGGAAATGGTAAGCGAAAACGAACGCATACTCAGCCTGCGCAAACGCCTGTGGGATGGCCTCAAGGATATGGAAGAAGTGTATTTGAATGGTGATCTTGAACATCATGTTGCCGGTAACCTGAACATCAGTTTTAACTACGTTGAAGGCGAATCACTGATTATGGCGGTTAAGGATCTGGCGGTTTCGTCCGGTTCTGCGTGTACCTCAGCCAGCCTTGAGCCTTCCTATGTATTACGGGCACTGGGCCGCAATGATGAACTCGCGCACAGCTCCATCCGCTTCAGCATCGGTCGCTATACCATCGAGCAGGATATCGATACAGCAATCGAGCTGATGCGCAGCCAGGTTGGAAAATTACGTGACCTGTCACCGCTGTGGGATATGTACAAGGAAGGCATTGATCTTTCCACCGTAAAGTGGGCTGCACATTAATTTTAAAGAACATAAAGTTTAACCAGGAGAACTATCATGTCATACAGCGATAAAGTACTCGATCATTATGAAAATCCGCGCAACGTTGGCGCATTTGAAAAAGGTGACACTGATGTAGGTACCGGCATGGTTGGCGCGCCGGCCTGTGGTGATGTGATGAAACTGCAGATCAAGGTCAATGGCGAAGGGGTTATCGAAGATGCACGATTCAAGACCTACGGCTGCGGATCGGCCATCGCATCCAGCTCCCTGCTGACCGAATGGGTCAAGGGCAAAACGCTGGACCAGGCACGCGAAATCAAAAACACCCAGATAGCAGAAGAGCTCGAACTGCCGCCGGTGAAAGTACATTGTTCAGTACTGGCTGAAGATGCAATCAAGGCCGCCATCGATGATTATCAAAGCAAGAACGGTGGCGCATCAGCAGACAGCCAGAAGAGCGCCTGATACATCGGTCGTAATGGTTCCAGGTATTAGATAACGAGTAAAGAATATGGCAATCACACTAACCGATGCGGCAGCATCTCGCGTCAAGGGCTTTCTTGAAGGTCGAGGCCAGGGTCAGGGCCTGCGTCTGGGTGTCAAAACCACCGGCTGCTCAGGTATGGCATATGTACTTGAGTTTGTAGATGAGATAGAAGACGGTGATCAGGTGTTCGAGCATCAGGGCATCAAGATCATCGTCAGCCCCAAGAGCATGGTCTATCTGGACGGTACCGAGCTGGACTATACCAAAGAAGGCCTGAACGAAGGGTTTAAATTCAACAACCCCAACGTAAAGGACATGTGTGGTTGCGGTGAAAGCTTCAACGTATGAACGGGAGCATTTGAGCTACAGTCTTCACAGTTAGCAGGTATAATTATCACTGCTAACTGACATGTCGAACGTCATGGATCTAATCTTATCCAGTAATTATTTTAAACTGTTTGAACTGCCAGTCGATTTTAATATCGATGAACCGCAGTTGACGGCTCGCTATCGTCAGATGCAACTGGCGGTTCATCCTGATCGCTTTGTTAATGCGACTGATCAGGAAAGACGGTTATCGGTCCAGCATGCGGCAACCATCAACGAGGCCTATGAAACCTTGCGCGATAGTATGTTACGCGCACGTTACCTGCTTTCACTGAACGGTATCAGCTGGGATGACGAACGCGATACCGTGATGGATACTGAATTCCTGATGCAGCAGATAGAAATGCGCGAGGCCCTGGCTGACGTAACCGAACAGCCCGATCCCCTGTCAGCAGCCGGGGATATGCTGGACAGAGTCCAGTCCCTGATCGGGCAGCGCACAGGTAAACTGAGTGACTGCTTTACGCAACAGGACATGCAGTCAGCGCGTGATATCGTTCGGCAGTTACAGTTTTTGTACAAATTACGTCAGGAAGCAGAATCTCTTGAGGCAGAGCTGGAAGATGCGCTTTAACAAAGCGTATACTTCGTTCTGAAGTACAAATAAAGAGCATTGGAAAAGCATACCGCTTAACCAATGTATTCATTCGTAGCTGGGCACCTCATTAAATTAAGGCGTGCATTGGTTGTCCGACAGGCTGTTTACAGACCGTCGGCAGCAGGGAAGCTGCCGTCGAGTGTACATGGATGTATTTATAGCGTGTCTGTAAACAGCCTGTCGGACAAGCAAGGCACACATTCGTAACCAGGACACAGGCATGGCTTTACTGCAAATATCAGAACCGGGTGAATCCACCGCGCCGCATGAGCATCGGCTGGCGGCAGGTATCGACCTGGGTACAACCAATTCACTGGTTGCGACCGTACGCAGTGGTGAAGCCGACACCCTGGCAGATGCTGAAAACAGCCACCTGCTACCGTCAGTAGTTCGTTATGTGGATGGTGCCGCACCGGTTGTGGGCATAGCAGCGCACGAGCAATCAGCTATTGACCCGGCCAACACCATTGTCTCGGTTAAAAGACTCATGGGCAGGGGTATTGTCGATATCAAACACCTGGGCAGCCAGCTGCCCTATGAATTTGTAGAAACCGATACCGCCGTACCGCGTATGCGCACAATTGCTGGTGATGTCAGCGCGGTACAGGTGTCAGCCGAAATTCTGAAGACTCTGAAGAACAGGGCCGAACAAACGCTGGGTGGAGAACTGGACGGCGCGGTCATCACCGTGCCCGCTTATTTTGATGATGCGCAGCGTCAGGCAACCAAAGATGCAGCAAAGCTGGCAGGACTGAATGTACTGCGCCTGCTGAATGAGCCAACAGCTGCGGCGATAGCCTATGGTCTGGATAATGATGCGGAAGGCGTATTCGCTATTTATGATCTGGGTGGTGGCACATTCGATATCTCGATCCTGCGTTTGAACAAGGGCGTATTTGAGGTATTGGCCACGGCAGGTGATTCAGCGCTTGGCGGTGATGACATGGACATCGTGATTGCTCGCTGGATTATCGAGCAGGCCGGTCTGGATGAAAATCCGGACCCAGGCCTGTCCAGGCAACTGATGAACCTTGCCAGAGATGCCAAGGAGACACTCACTGAACAGCAACAGACAGAGATCTGTCTGGAACTGGAAACTGACAAGCCCTGGGCGACCGTATTAACGCGCGGTCAGATGAACACCCTGATTGACCCATTAATCAGCAAAACCCTGAGCCCCTGTCGCCGGGCGTTGCGAGATGCTGGTGTAAAGACAGACCAGATTAATGATGTGGTCATGGTGGGTGGTTCAACACGTGTGCTGCAGGTACGCGAACGCGTTAAGGATTTTTTTGCACGTGAACCACTGGTCGATATTGATCCGGACAAAGTAGTTGCGATGGGTGCGGCACGCCAGGCCGACATACTGGTGGGCAACAAACCGGATGATGAAATGTTGCTGCTGGATGTGATCCCGTTATCGCTGGGGCTGGAGACCATGGGCGGGCTGGTGGAAAAAATCATCCATCGTAATACCACCATTCCGGTTGCACGGGCACAGGAATTTACCACCTACAAAGACGGACAGGGCGCGATGTCGATCCACGTGCTGCAAGGCGAACGCGAGACCGTCGATGCCAGCCGGTCTTTGGCGCGATTTGCATTGCGTGATATCCCGCCTATGGTAGCCGGTGCCGCACGCATCAGAGTCACCTTTCAGGTAGATGCCGATGGCCTGTTGAGCGTCACCGCGCAGGAGCAAACCAGCGGTGTACAAAGCAGCATTGAAGTAAAACCATCGTATGGCCTGACCGACACCGAGATCGAAACCATGTTGCGTGACTCGATGGACCATGCACAGGAAGACATGGAAACCCGTCGTCTACGCGAACAACAGGTTGAGGCAGACCGGGTGATCGAGGCACTGCAGGCGGCCATGGCGGAAGATGCAGATGTCTATATGGATCCGGATGAACGTGAGCAGATTGAACAGGCCTTGCAGGCCCTGATTAGTATGCGCGCAGAGACAGATCAGGCCGGCCTGATCAAGAAAGAGATTGCGAAACTTGAGAAGGCTTGCGGTGCCTATGTTGAACGGCGTATGAACGCCAGTATTCAAAAGGCCATGTCCGGACACTCAGTATCTGAATTTGATTAAAGATTAGCTCGACGGAGTATTAATACATGACACAAATAATTATCTTGCCACATGAGGAGATTTGTCCTGAAGGTGCTGTGCTGGAGGCAGAGCCAGGCATTACGATCTGTGATGCCGCATTAAAGGCCGGGATTGAAATCGAGCACGCCTGCGAAAAATCCGCTGCCTGCACCACTTGTCATGTCTATGTACGGGAAGGCCTTGACTCAATCGAAGAATCGTCTGAAATAGAGGATGACCTGCTCGACAAGGCCTGGGGCCTGGAACCGGATTCGCGCCTGAGCTGTCAGGCCACGGTGGGCGATACCGATCTGGTCATCGAAATCCCTAAATACACCATCAATATGGTGTCTGAAAATCATTGAGGAGGTAGCATGGGTCTTAAATGGATAGATTCACTGGATATTGCCATCGAGCTCGATGATCAGCACCCGGATGTCGACCCGGTGCAGCTTCGATTTACCGAATTACGCGACTGGGTCATGCAACTGGACGATTTTGACGATGATCCGGATCATTCAGGTGAAAAAATACTCGAGGCCATTCAGATGGCCTGGATTGAAGAAAAAGTCTGATATGATATAAAAAAACATATAAAACAGTCGGTTAAGTGATTGTTACCCGGGAGGGTAATGTGTGAGCTGGTGCTACGGGTATTTGCCTATCTGCGATTATCTGGCATTATCCATATAAATGGCCTAAGTTTATGAAATTTTAGATAAACCCGCGTTCAACGCGGGTTTATTTTGTTAGAATAGACGAATTGATTCACAGATTGATGCCGTTCTCCTGAGTGCAGTTGGTGAACAGGAGCATTGCACCGTTAGTGAACATACACTAGCGATTATTATGAAAGAATCATGTTACTTATTTAAGGTACTCATTTTGGCCCACAGCAGGATCACAATGACTGACGAACACGCACGTATCAACCTGCTTGATTTTAACAGGCAGGGGATGGAAAACTTCTTCGCTGAAAAAGGCGAAAAGCCGTTCCGTGCCAGTCAGTTATTAAAATGGATTTACCATGAGGGTGTATACGACTTCGATCAGATGACCAACATCAGCAAGGTCATGCGCGCTGAGCTGCAACAGCAGGCCGAGATCCGTATGCCGGAGTGTATTGAGGAACATCCTTCCGCTGATGGCACCATCAAATGGTTGTTGCGTGTTGATAGCGGCAATGCGATTGAAACGGTTTATATACCAGAGGGTGACCGAGCAACCCTGTGTGTGTCCAGCCAGGTCGGCTGCACACTGAATTGTACATTCTGTTCCACCGCGACCCAGGGCTTCAACCGAAATCTGTCTACTGCAGAAATTGTTGGCCAGATCCTGTTTGCAACGGATCGCATTGGTCGTAAAGAAAACCGGGGTGAGCACGTAATCACCAATGTCGTATTGATGGGCATGGGTGAACCACTAATGAATTTCGACAATGTCATGCGTGCCATCGATGTCATGACTGAAGATTTTGGTTTTGGTATCTCCAAACGCAAGGTAACACTGAGTACATCCGGTGTCGTGCCGGCGCTGGACCGGATGCGCGAATTCACCGATGTCAGTCTGGCGGTGTCTCTGCATGCACCCAATGACGAACTGCGTGATAAGCTGGTGCCAATTAATAGAAAATACCCGATTAAGGTATTACTTGACGCATGCAGACGATACGTAGAGGGAAAGCAGCGGCGCCGGGTTACCTTTGAATACGTTATGCTGGACGGGGTAAATGACAGGCCGGAACATGCCAGCCAGTTGATACGGCTGTTGAAAACTGTCCCAGCCAAGCTGAACCTGATACCTTTTAATCCGTATCCGGGGTCTTCTTATCGTTGTTCAAGTGAACAGACCATGGAATATTTTCGCAGCCGGGTTAATGGCGCGGGCATAGTAACCATTATACGCAAGACACGTGGCAACGATGTTGATGCCGCATGCGGCCAACTGGTGGGTAATATCAAGGATCGTACCCGTCGTAGTCAGCGCATGGGCCATAATCAGAATTATAAACAGGGTCAGATGCAAGTAAAGCTTAAGGAAAGACATATATGAAAAAACTAATCTGGATGCTGGTGTTGCTTTCAAGCTTGCTAACGGCATGCGGCAAGCAGGATGAGGTTCGTGATGAGCCAGTAGACAAGATCAGCAAAATTAATCTGGAGCTGGGTATCGCGTATATGCGTGAAAGAAAATACCCGGAGGCCATGGATAATCTACAAAGGGCAAAAGACTACAATCCGGACGATCCCAGAATTTATAGTGCACTGGCCTTGTTATATGATCGTATCGGTGAGTCTGACAAGGCAGAATCGACTTTTGAAAAAGCCATTAGTATGGATGAGAACGATTCGATGACACGTAATAATTATGGTGCCTTCCTTTGTAAAAACGGCCGTTATAAAGAGGCCTATACACAATATAAAGCGGCGCTGGATAACCCGTTGTACACAACGCCTGAATATGCACATACCAATGCCGGTTTATGCGCCGTGCGCTCGAAAGATCCAGAAAAGGCGGAAACGGAGTTTCGTGCCGCATTACAAAAAAATCCGAAATTTTCTATTGCATTATTTCAAATGGCAAAGCTCAGCTATGAAAAAGATCGGATGCTTCAGACGCGCGCTTATTTACAAAGATTTGCCGAGGTTTCAGAGCCAGGTCCGGCGAGTCTGTGGTTAAGTATTCGCGTAGAAAAAAAGCTGGGAGACAAGAATGCAGTTGCCAGCCAGTCGTTATTGCTGAAAGCAAAATATCCGGACTCCGAAGAAACACGGCAACTACTGGATACGGAGCAGCATGAGTAAATTGCTCAATAATGCTGATAAAAACAAAGGCAGGAACGATGCTGGTCCCGGCGAGCTGCTGCGCCAGGCCCGTGAGGCACGCAAGTTCAGCATAGAATCTGTTGCAGAGCGATTGCATCTGGCCGTGGAAATCATTCAAGCGCTGGAAAAAGCAGAATACACCAAGTTGCCAGCGCCAACATATATAAGAGGTTATCTACGCTCCTATGCAACTTATGTAGGTATAGATGGAGATAAGCTGGTTGATAATTTCAATCAGATAGCAGGTGATATGCCACCTGATCTGGTGCTTGAAGCAATACCTTCGGCTCCGCAGCCAGGACGAAAACCGGACGGTACTATTGTGATCCTGTCGATTGTGGTGGTAGCGGCCTTACTGGCCCTGATAGGCTGGCTGAGCATTGAAGAGCCCGGGACTTCGGATGGAATATCTTCACAGCCACAAGAACAGACAACAGATCAAATGGAGCATGTTTTACCCGAGCAGAATGCATCAGGCCCGCTCACATCTGATACCGTTGCATCGACCCCGGTTACAGACAAGGATGAGTTGTCGGGAAATTTACTACAGAAAACCCCGCCCACATCGACAACGATGAGAGAACCTGAACCAGCGGCGATACCGGGACAGCTACGACTGTCACTGGCATTTGATGGCTCATCCTGGGTAGAAGTACACGATGCCGATAACAAACGCTTGCTGATGCGCCTGGCCAGAGCAGGCAGTCGATACAATATTTCCGGCAAGCCACCCTTGCGCGTGTTACTGGGTAATGCGCGGGTAGTCAGACTGATGGTAAACGACAAGGCATTTTCACATCAGGCCTATATACGAGGTAAAGTTGCTCGTTTCGATATACAGGCTGGTAGTGAGTAAACCGTTTTACGGGTTTGGAATATTATGAAACAGCATTCAATTAACAGAAGACAGTCACGTCAAATAATGGTTGGTGATGTAGCGGTGGGTGGCGATGCGCCGGTAGCAGTACAGAGCATGACCAATACCGACACCTGCGATGTAGCGGCAACAGTCGGTCAGATTCAGGCGCTACAGACTGCCGGTGCCGATATGGTGCGAGTGTCGGTTCCTGACATGGATGCAGCAGAGGCCTTCGGCCAGATACGCAAACAGGTTAGCCTGCCGCTGATTGCGGATATACATTTTGATTACAAAATAGCATTACGTGTGGCTGAACTGGGTGTCGACTGCCTGCGTATCAACCCGGGGAATATCGGTCGTGAAGATCGTGTACGCGCGGTAGTAGATAGTGCGCAGGAACACGGTATCCCGATACGCATCGGCGTGAATGCCGGTTCACTGGAAAAAGACCTGCAGAAAAAATATGGCGAGCCGACTTCGGCCGCACTGGTTGAGTCAGCCCTGCGCCATATCGATATACTGGATCGTCTGAATTTCCCGGACTTCAAGATCAGTCTGAAGGCCTCGGACGTGTTCATGACCGTAGCGGCATACAGAGAGCTGGCCAGTCAGATTGAACAGCCGCTGCATCTGGGTATCACCGAGGCAGGTGGTGCGCGTGCGGGAGCAGTTAAATCAGCCATTGGTCTGGGCATGCTGCTGGCAGAGGGTATAGGCGATACCATACGGGTATCACTGGCCGCAGACCCGGTGGAAGAAATCAAGGTCGGATTTGATATCCTCAAAAGCCTGCATATCCGCAGCAAGGGTGTACACCTGATTGCCTGCCCATCCTGTTCGCGCCAGAATTTTGATGTGATCGCCACGGTCAATGAACTGGAATCACGCCTCGAGGATATTACCGACCCGATTGATGTAGCCGTGATCGGCTGCGTGGTGAACGGCCCGGGTGAAGCACGTGAGGTACAGGTCGGTCTGACCGGCGGTTCGCCCAACTTGCTCTATCGCGATGGCAAGCCATCACACAAGGTCAGCAATGACAGGCTGGTGGATGAACTGGAAAAAATGATACGTGAGCAGATTGAGCAGCAACGTCTGCTGAATCCGGCAAACGAGGCCGGCTCCGCTAAACCCGTTGTTCAGGTGCGTGTCTCCTGACCTGAGAAAACCAGCAGGAACAATACCTGTTTTCAACTCTAATACTGACTCCCTGGATAGACTATTGGCCAAGCAAATCAAAGCAATACGCGGTATGCACGACATATTGCCGCAACAGAGCGAAATCTGGCAACGTATTGAACAAACGGCACTTGAGCTGTTTCGTGCCTATGGCTACAACGAGATACGTATGCCGCTGGTAGAGAAAACCGATTTATTCAAGCGTTCGATCGGTGAAGTGACCGATATCGTCGAGAAGGAGATGTATACCTTTGAAGACCGTAATGGTGACAGCCTCAGCCTGCGCCCGGAAGGCACCGCCAGCTGCGTGCGCGCCGGTATCGAACATGGCCTGTTGTACAACCAGATACAGCGACTCTGGTATAATGGCCCGATGTTTCGCCATGAACGGCCCCAGCGCGGCCGTTATCGCCAGTTTCACCAGATCGGGGTAGAGACCTTTGGCATGGCTGGGCCGGAAATTGAATTTGAGCTAATCAGTCTGAGCGCAAGACTGTGGCAGGCGATCGGCTTGCAAGATATCAGGCTGGAGCTGAATACCCTGGGTAGTGCAGATGAACGCAAGGTCTATCGTGATAGGCTGGTAGATTACTTTTCCCGGTATATTGATAAGCTGGATGAAGACAGCCAGCGGCGTCTGCACAGTAATCCATTACGCATACTGGACAGTAAAAATCCGGCTATGCAGGAATTGATCGAAGCCGCGCCGGTGCTGATGGAGCACTTGGGTGAAGATTCTCGCAGGCACTTTGAACGTCTGTGTGCATTACTGGATCAGGTTGGTATCGCTTACCAGGTCAATACGCGACTGGTGCGTGGACTGGATTACTACAGCCACACCGTTTTTGAATGGATCACGGACAGTCTGGGTGCGCAGGGTACAATCTGTGCGGGTGGACGCTATGATAGCCTGGTTGAAATGTTGGGTGGCAAGGCGACCTCGGCGGCAGGTTTTGCGCTGGGCATGGAACGTCTGGTCGAGTTAATCACCGAATCAGGCCAGCAGCCGAATGGTGATGCCGCGCACGCCTATCTGGTATTGGTAGGTGACACGGCAACCAGTCAGGGTCTGGTTCTGGCTGAACGATGCCGGGCCAGTCTGCCGGGTTTGAGGCTGATTGGTAACTGCGCCGGTGGCAGTTTCAAGGCCCAGTTCAAACGTGCTGATCGCTCAGGCGCACAACTGGCGCTATTGATTGGCGACGATGAACTGGCAGCGGGCATAGTCGGCATAAAGTATTTAAGAGACAAAAAAGAGCAGAGCGAAGTAAAGCAGGAAAATCTGATTGATTTTCTTGCTCAACAATTTGGCCTGGATTTTTTAGAAAAGTAGCATAAGAGCAATACCAGCATAGAATAAACAGGAGCATATCGTGGTTGATGAATTCAGTACCGAAGAAGAACAGGTAGAAGCGATTAAAAAATGGTGGAAGGAAAATGGCACCTCGTTAATCGTAGGGGTCGTTCTGGGTTTATCGGGATTATTCGGCTGGCGCTACTGGACGGATTATAATGAAAACCAGATGGCGGCTGCATCCAATGCTTACGTGCGATTGAGTGGCATGATAGAGCAAAAAAATCTGGATAGTGCGACTGCACAGGAGCAGGCGATACGCAGCGAATATCCGCAATCAAGTTATGCCGTCATGGCATCCCTGATGCTGGCAAAGTATGCAGTGGAAGAAAACAAGCTGGATCAGGCAGCGGAGTTACTCGGACGGGCGGTTGATCACGGCTCCATAGTCGGTATGAAGCACATCAGCCGGTTACGACTGGCGCAGGTGATGCTGCAGCAGGACAAGCCCCAGGATGCGCTCAACTTGCTTGATGTTCCCGATATGGATGCGTTTCAGTCACGCTATGAAGAGTTACGGGGTGATGCCTACGTCAAACTGGGAAACAGCAAGAAGGCTTATCAGGCTTACCAGCTCAGTCTGCTGATGTTGTCGCCGGGCTCGCGCGCACGCGTGTTGCTGGAAATGAAAGCAAATGATCTGGGTGATGTCAGCCAAAGTGATACTAAACAAGACAAACCCGCAAAGACAGAATCAGAAAAAGCTGAACCGGGTCAGTCATAGGCTGATCGGAGCAGGCGTTAGATAACGATGGAAATAGATGTGAAAAAAGCAGTCAAAATTATTGTAGCTGGTTTAGTAGCGGTATCACTGTCATCCTGCTCGTGGATATCAGATTATTTTGATAGTCCTGATAATACGGAACCACCAGCTGAACTGGTCGAGTTTACACCGGATGTGGACATCGTTGAGCGCTGGTATCTGGACGTAGATGAAGGGAGTAAAAACCTGAACCTGCAGGTCGCCTTATCAGACACTACGGCCTACGTAATCGATTCCAAAGGCTTACTGTCGGCTATCGATCCTGAAAAGGGCAATGCCCTGTGGAGTCGTAAAACGGCTGTTAAAGTCAGGTCTGGCCCGGTTTATGACGCAGGAGTTATCTATCTGGGTACCCGGGATGCAGAACTGGTTGCTGTGACGGCAGACAAGGTCAAGGATGGCAATGGCGTGTTATGGCGCACCTCGTTAAGCAGTGAAGTGCTGGCCCTGCCTACGGTTACCGACGACAAGGTTATTGTACGCATGAGTGATGGGCGTATTACTGCAGTTAGCAAGGTAGACGGTCGCCATATCTGGTCTTTTCAGCGCCGACAGCCGTTGTTGACGCTCCGTGGCGTCAGCAGACCCCTGGTCAATGGCAACCAGGTTCTGGTGGGTCTGGATGACGGCCACATGGTCTCCCTGGCCGAAGACACCGGGCAGGTAATATGGGATAAAGCCGTTGCTGTACCGCGAGGGACTACTGAGTTACAACGCATAGTTGATCTTGATGCAAATCCCGTAATTGATCAGGGTTCGTTATTTGTTGCCTCATATAGTGGGAAACTGGCGGCATTATCAGTCGATAGTGGGCAACCGTTGTGGAGTCGGGATTTATCGATTCACTCCGGTATCGCGATCTCAGGCTCACATGTGGTAGTGGTCGACCAGAATGATGCAATCTGGGCTATTGATCGTCGCACCGGTGCATCCTACTGGAAACAGGACATGTTACGTGCACGACGCCTGGGTGCTCCGATTATCGTGGGTGATTATGTACTGGTCGCTGACCTGGAAGGTTACGTGCATGCCTTTAACATCAAAGACGGACATTTATCGGATCGCAAACAAATAGATGAAAGCGGCATAGTCAGTATGCGCGTTATGTCAGACGAGCGATTTATCGTGTTGGGTCATAGCGGTGAAGTAACCATGCTTGGATTTCTGAAAGACTCCAGGTAACCGGCGATGCTACCTGTTATTGCTATTGTCGGTCGCCCTAATGTCGGCAAATCTACCCTGTTTAATCAGCTTACCCGTAGTCGTGATGCCCTGGTTGCGGACCGTCCCGGACTGACACGTGATCGTCAGTACGGGCGTGGTCGCCTGGGGCCGGTTGCCTATATTGTTGTTGATACCGGCGGCCTGACAGACGAATCCGAAACCATCGATGAGTTAATGGCGCAGCAGACACGTGCGGCAATAGATGAATCAGATTTAATCCTGTTTATGGTTGATGCACGTGATGGCCTGAACAGTGCAGACGAAGCCATTATTATCAACCTGCGACGCCACAACAAACCGATACAGCTGGTCATGAACAAGATCGATGGCCTCAATGCCGACAGTGCGATGAATGAATTTTATTCGCTGGGTTGTGGTGATCCGGTTGCGATTGCGGCCGCCCAGAACCGTGGCACCCATCAGCTGATGGAAAAAATACTTGCACCCTTTGTCGAGACGCAGGAGCAGAGAGCAGAACAGCCTGGCGAAGATGGCATCAAGGTAGCGATTATTGGCCGTCCTAACGTAGGCAAGTCCACCTTGGTCAATCGCTTACTGGGTGAAGACCGTATGGTCACGATGGACATGCCAGGGACCACCCGCGACAGCATCTTTATACCGTTTGAACGTGACGGACAGGCCTATACCCTGATTGATACGGCAGGGGTCAGGCGCCGCAGCCGGATACACGATTATGTCGAGAAATACAGTGTCATCAAGGCACTGCAGGCCATCGAATCAGCCAACGTCGTGATCATGGTGCTCGATGCCCAGCTCGAAATCTCCGAGCAGGATGCGACTTTACTGGGTCATGTAACCGAAGCCGGACGCGCACTGGTCATAGCGGTAAATAAATGGGATGGGCTGGCACCGGAACAGCGTAAGCAGATCAAAGATGAAATTGATTTTCGTTTGCCGTATCTTGATTACGCCGATATTCACTTTATATCGGCACTGCATGGCACCAGCGTCGGCAATTTGTTTAAGTCGGTCAAAAAGGCCTATCGATCTGCAACACGTAATCTGGCCACGCCGGAACTGACGCGGGTACTGGAGCAGGCGATTGAACAGCATCAACCACCCATGATACGTGGGCGACGGATCAAGTTACGTTATGCCCATCAGGGTGGCCGCAACCCGCCGGTGATCGTGATTCATGGCAACCAGTGTGACAAAGTGCCAGAGGCTTATAGTCGCTATCTAACCAACACCTTTCGCAAGATACTCAAGTTAAAGGGCACGCCAATTCGACTTGAATTCAAGACCGGTAAAAACCCGTATAGCACTGAAGGGCTGTCATCCAGGCAGGCAGGGCGCAAACGTAATCTGGAAAAATCTGCCCGATTTAAAAAGTAAGCCCGTTTACTTGCACAGACGCTTGACTTCCCTGTCTGCTGTGGCACGCGTCCTGTCAATGGCCTGTGCATCCAGATAAACGCGATTGCCCTGTTTGTCATAATCATAAAGCCGGTAGCGACCGGCTGTCATGCGCTGTCTATCACGGGCAGCACTGCATTGTCTTATACGCCTTTCCTTGTCCTGTTTTGCCTTGAGGCGATTATCCTCGCGTTGCAGTCGTTCTTCTTCATAGGCACGTAGTAGATTGCGTTGTCTGCTTTTATATTCCTGCTGGCTGACATGACCGTCAGGTGGACTGGATGAGGGCTTGATGTGTAGTTGCTCTGAATGTGTTCTTGCAGGAGGTTTCTCACCGTAATGGGTGCGGCCTTTCTGGTCTACCCATTTATAAATCTCGGAGAGTGCGCTGGCAGGTAAAATCAAAAGGATGCACGCAAGTATACAACAGCCTGGCACGGTTCTGTATTGGTACTGCCGCATCATGCAGCTAAACCAGATTTTATGCGGTTCATTCTTCACCATATCCTACGGTGTGCAATTGTGGCCAGGCACCACTGCTGCTAACCCAAGGAAATCGAGGATGCGAGCTTCCTGGTAGGTATAGAACGGGTTCCAGCGTAGCCTCATTAAATCAGCCGCTGCAATCTGTAACACACCACGCTCACCTCGCAAGGCAAGTCTTCCCAAAGGTAAGCCGGGTGCATCCACGGCTTTGGTACGGCCGTAGACCGGGTCGCTGGGCTGGAAGGGAAGAGCTACATGTGACAGTGAATAAATTTCACGTGGCCATTTCATATCCAGTGGACATTCTATTATCGCTTTGCTGCGAGGGAGGCGTGAGCGGGTGACCACCTGGGAACTGTCTTCATTCTTGTTCGTTAGTAGTGTGACAGTGTAGCCCAGGCCGGTATTCTGTAAAACATCGTTTATCCAGGCGGAGGGGTTGCTGTTTAATACGGGTTCGATACCAGAGTAACGGTTTATGTCATACAGGAATAACTCGTGTGCGCCATCGGGTAGACGATTAAACAAACCATTAACCAGAGCAGGGGCTGTTACTGTAGCGTCGACCACAGACTGGAAGGCAAGGATACGCGGCATGTTCTGTAGCATGCTACTCGCATCAAGGCGAGTGATTTGATCCTGTATCTCCAGTGTTAACAAGTATGCCTGCTTACCGGCATTCAGCGCGAAAGAGCCATATTTGTATGGATCGTACTCAGGTAGGATCGAGTTCCAGGACAGTTTTTCCAGACCAAACAGATGCCCCAGTCGCTCCTGCCACACGGCTAATGCAGCCAGCTTGGTCAGGCCGATTTCAGGTGACATTAACACAACGCCATTAAGTGCTGGCAGATTTTTATCATCCAGACTGCTTAACGCATACTGCACCGCCAGTGCACCACCATTGGAATAGCCGACGATGTACAATGGCGCACCGTTAGTCTGTTTATTTAAATGTTGTAACGCAAGTTTTACTGCAGCAGCCATGTCCTGCCATTTAACATTGACCAGGCCTGCCGGAGCTGTACCGTGGCCGGGCACACGCAAACCCACGACCCAGCCCCCTTCTTGATGCAGACGGGTCGCCAGGCTGTGCAGGCTATAGGGTGAATCTGACATACCATGGATCAGTAGTACGCCGAATTTCGGTTTTACGGTAGATAATCCATAACTGCGGTTCCAGTTTTTTTTCCATCGGCCGGGGTTGGTCAGGCTGCCTCGAAAATAACGATTGATCTTACGTTGATCCTCGTGTTTTACTTTGGCGTAGACCAGCTCATCCAGCTGAGTAAACAGACGGTCCTCCAGCTCAAGATACTCTTTAAATGACTTTACGTCTGATCGCGCGGTGTATTCGGCGTCCAGATCGGCGGTATGCCAGACTTTCAGGTCGGGA
>DRJJ01000271.1 GCA_011052255.1 Gammaproteobacteria bacterium
GGCCAGTTCGGCAATGCCGCCTATCGCACCGATAACACTGGCTGCCTCCAGTGGCATCAGCACCAGTTTTTCATTGTCAGCGGTCGCAATCGCCTGTAATGCCTCGATATAGCGGGTCGCAACAAAATAGTTAATCGCGTTCACGTCACCTTTAGAAATCGCTTCTGACACCACCTCGGTTGCCTTAGCCTCGGCCTGTGCCTCTCGTTCGCGCGCTTCGGCATCACGAAATGCGGCCTCACGGCGACCCTCAGCATCCAGGATCGCACCCTGTTTTTCACCTTCGGCGCGCAGTATCTCGGCTTGTCGCAATCCTTCTGCTTCAAGAATATTGGCGCGTTTTTCACGCTCTGCCTTCATCTGTCTGGCCATCGCATCAATCAGGTCACGCGGCGGCGTGATGTCCTTGATCTCGATACGCGTCACCTTGATGCCCCACGGGGTGGTAGCGTCATCGACTACGCTCAATAGCTCGGCATTAATCTTGTCACGTTTGGAAAGCAGTTCATCAAGGGTCATTGAGCCCATGACGGTTCGTATATTGGTCATGGTCAGGTTAAGAATAGCGCGGTCTAGCTGGTTGACCTCATAGGCTGCTTTGGCCGCATCGAGTACCTGGAAAAAAACCACACCATCAACCTTTACCATCGCATTATCGTGGGTAATAACATCCTGGGAGGGCACATCCATGACCCGTTCCATCATATTCAACTGCGCGCCAATCTTGTCCATTACCGGGATAATGATATGAAAACCAGGTCGTAAGGTATGCGTATAACGCCCGAATCGTTCAACGGTATATTCCATGCCCTGCGAGACGGTCTTTACACCCAGGATCAATAAGGTGATGACAAAACCCAGAAATACCAGTACAAAAATCGACAGACCACCTAACATACCCACATCCTCCATAGTTTTTACCTTATAATTAGTAACTGTGTACTCGACCCTATTGGACATGCCGGATACAGACTATGCCTACAGAAGCGCGAACAGCCAAGCAAAACAGTAGCACAAGCTACGCCATTCCCCCAAAAAATCTGTTACGCCCGATTGGCAAGGCCATCATGGACTTTAATATGATCAGGCAGGACGACCGTATCCTGCTGGGGCTGTCTGGTGGCAAGGACTCGCTTAGCCTGCTACAGGTCCTGCTACACCTGCAGACCTATGCACCGGTACAATTCAAGCTGGGCGTGATCACGGTCGATCCGATGTCTGAACAATTTGACCCGTCACCACTAAAAGACTATCTGGCCGGACTGGGTATACCCTATTATTATGAGTCTCAGCCAATACTGGAACAGGCCCGTGAACACATGCAGGGTGACTCCTACTGCTCCTGGTGCGCGCGTATGAAACGCGGCGTGATGTATACCACCGCCCGGCGTGAACAATACAATGTACTGGCGCTGGCCCAGCACCTTGATGATCTGGCCGAATCGTTTCTGATGTCAGCCTTCCACGGCGGCCAGTTACGCAGCATGAAGGCTCACTACACCATAAGTAGTGAAGACCTGCGTGTGATTCGCCCGCTGGTGTATGTACGTGAGCGCCAGACTGCTGATTTTGCCAAACAGGCAGCATTACCGGTTATTATGGAAAACTGTCCTGCCTGCTTCAGCATGCCCACCCAGCGCCAGCATATGAAGGAGTTGCTTTTAAATGAGGAAAAAACCAATAAACAGCTTTACAAGAGCATTCTTACTGCAATAAAACCACTAATATCGGTGAATAGTGCTAAATAATTAATAAATTATCCACACACATATATGTATGCAAATATATTTGATATATAGACTATATAATTTATCCAAGTGGTAAATTATAGTTAAATAATGCACATAATTATAATAATATGGAAACAATAGCTACATTTGATACCATAATTGATGCGAATATGGCATTAGGTCGCCTCAAAGCTGAAGATATACCGGCTCAGCTGGCAGATGAACACCTGGTGCAGACCGATATGCTGTATAGCATTGCTGTAGGCGGCATCAAGTTACAGGTCGAGCCACAAAATGCCGACAGGGCCAGGCAAATTCTCGCCACCGACTATTCTGACCTGTTACCGTCCGACCAATAACCAGATGAACACACCCACAACATCCCTGCTCAAACTCGCCGCTTTTTTACCCTTGCCGGTGGCACATGCAATCGGCACCCTGCTGGGCTGGCTGTTTTACCTGCTGCCTAATAAAAAACGCCGCATTACCTTACGCAATCTGGAGCTGTGTTTCCCTGACATGCCACTGGTTCAACGCCATCAGCTGGCACGACGCAGCCTGATCGAAACCGGCAAGAGCGCCATGGAAAAACCGATCTTGCTGTTTTGCTCACACAAGCGTCTACTGCGCCTGGTTCGCAACAGGATAGGTCATGAACATCTTGCCCATGCCATTGAATCTGAGCACGCCATTATTATCTGTACCCCTCACCTGGGTGACTGGGAATTGATCGGCCTATACTGTTCTACACTGCGCCCGATGACCAATCTGTATCGGCCACAACGTGGCCGTGAAATAGACAAACTGATTCGACAGGGGCGACAGCGCCTTGGTGCCACGCTGGTGCCAACCGATGTAAACGGTGTGCGTGCACTGTACCGTGCACTCGCTAACGGTGAAATGATCGGCGTTCTGCCTGACCAGAATCCTGGCAAGGGCACTGGCATATTTGTTCCTTTCTTCGGTATTAGCACCAATACCATGGTGCTATTGCCAAGGCTGGCACATAAATACCGGCCTGTGGTGTTATACAGTTATGCCGAACGGCTGTCGTGGGGACGTGGATTTTGTCTGCACTTTGTACCAGCAGGAGACAATCTGGTCTCAGAAGATATGAACACAGCGGCCACTAGCCTGAATCAGGGGCTGGAGAGGGAAATAGCCAAACTGCCAGAACAATACTGGTGGTCTTACCAGCGTTTTCGCAGAAGGCCGGACGGTGAACCTCCGTTGTATTGAGTATTATTTCATCCCTGGCAAATAAAGGCATTACACGGAGATTGCTTCATTCACCGCCATGGCTAGCGCTTTCACGGAGCACTCACAAAATTCCCGCTGCTGGCAGCACATTTACCGCTACAGCGCACAATGCGGCGCGCACAGCTGATATCCTTGAATTGGTCGGCCAATCCTGGCGTTTCGCCAAAACCCGAGTGATGTGTGATCGCATTGTTACATTGCTTATGGCGTGTAACAAATACCGGCTGTTCCAGCCAGCTAACACCCTGACAACCCTGTGTACCCACACCAAATTGCACACCGATACGATAGGTTCCGCAAAACAGCCCTGCATGGTGTATCCAGGCGTCCACCGTCCAGCCTCCAGAAGCATCGAGTAGAACCTTTCCCTGCCCAAAGGCAAACTCATGTGATCTGGGATCACCAGGCATAGCCATATGCATATTTTTGCTGACAGCAGCCTGATCAGATTTTTCCGCTGATATTGCCTGTGTTGACCAGGACACACCGAGCATTAACAATACAGCACAGGTCACCGTGGACTCTTTCACCAATCCCTTCATTTTATTTACCATTCGTTAAGTGGTTATCAGACAGGCGCTTTAAGTATCTTTCCTCAACCGTTTCAGAAAAATTATCATTTCCTTAGCAGCTTGTTTGTCGCCCTTTTGTTCTGCGACCTGGATGCCTTGCTCATAGACACTGATCGCTTCCTGCCGTCTGTCAAGCTCAACCAGCGCCTTACCATACAATTTCCACGCTGCTGAATAGGTCGGGTCTTGCTCAACAGCTTTCTTGAAATGCTCAATCGCACTGCTGCTTTCACCCTCTTTCAGATATGCCTGTCCTAATGAATAACGTAGCAATGCGTTGTCCTGGCCTGATACCAGCAAGTTTTCAAATACGGAGATGTCAACCATAACCATGATTGTGACTGAAAAAAAGGATGCTGACTATAATTTTTCTTCTTTAACCACTCTCGAGACCTTCCATGGGTTCCATTTATCAAAGTACGATGCGCCATGCAAGAATTCCATCAGATATGCATAGGTACGTACGATACGCAAAAATATGCCCGTATAGACAGGTACCAACGGGATAAAAAATGCCAGCAGATAATCCTTGCGGCGCATTGAATCACCTAATAGCAGGCTGGCAATAAAGAACTGTAGAAAATTTGCGGCCATATACAAAACAAAATTGATCAGGAATACGTATTGCAGTATTGTCGGATGAATTATGAGTATTTGTACGATATAGACCCACCATTTCACATCCAGAATCAGGTTAAAGAAAATATTCTCGGCTGATGCCAGAAAATTAAGAAAACTAAAATTGAGTGATGGTAATAATATATCCCGGTGCTTTCGCACCCTGAATCGTACCATGGAACGATCCCAGCGAAAACGCTGCCTGGCCAATGCCCTGAAGCGATCCGGAACATTGGTATAACACACTGCATGGGGTTCATGTACTACACGAAAACCCAGCTTGCGAATTTTTAGTGTGATGTCTCCATCCAGTCCCGGGCCGACATCCCAGCCATGCAGACGTTCAAGAATATCCCGTCTGAATGCACCGTGTGCTCCGGCAATAATACGCAAAATACCCAGTTCAGATGAAACAGTTCGACCGATTGAAATGGACTTCATGTACTCGATGCCCTGCAATCGTGTTACAAAGCTCACATCGGTGTTTGCTACCCGCACATCACCACCGACCGCACCAATAGCCGGATCCATGTAAAATGGCAATAAAATAGTTTCTACGGAATCAAACGCCAGATGGGAATCGGCGTCGATATGAACAATATATTTTCCTGACGAAAAAGAAAGCGCTGTATTAGCAGCAGAGGCCTTGCCTCCGCGAACTTCGTTACGAATAAACCGGTCTATCTTGCCTTCCTGCTCCAGGCGCCGACAAATTTCAGCAGTATTGTCATCAGAGCCATCGTCAACAATAATGATTTCAATATTCTTATAGGTTTGCCGGGTCAATGACTCAGCCAGACGCGGGATATGTTTACCTTCATTCTTGCCGGGAATAAGTATCGATACCAGTGGCCGTTCTTTGTATAATTGCCGCCTGGCAAGTGCGTATTGATCTTTATGAAAAACCCGTTTAATCGCATATACTGAAATGACCACTACATCGAGCAACAGGTAGCGTGTCATATCCAGCAGAAAAAATGGCCAGAAATATGCCAGCACCTTGGCAGTATCCATGTTCAGGAAAAAATCTATTGTGTTTTCGATTAGCATCAGGTTTGCAGAAAGGCTTCCAGTGTCTTATCAAGATCCATGTCGACACTGATTGTCTTTATCAGGCTCGACATTTCAGGAGCGAAATCAAGATTACTGGACAATAACTCTGTGATGCCTTCACGCAAACGCTCTACCGCGCGCTCGGCGTGCTGTGTACTGGTTTCTGTCATGATGACAAAAAAGATGCTTTCATTCCGCGCGGTAATGACATCTGATTGTCTCAATACTGTTCTGAATACGGTACTGAGCTCTCCAAACACTTCGGTAGCACGACCACCCAGCCGAATATAGAGTTTATCGATATCGCGCAACGCAATCATAGCCAGTGAGCTCTCTGATTTTTTATATCGCCGTATTCGTGCCGCCTCTACCCGATAAAAATCCCTGAACGCATCGAAACTGCACAGCTGTAATTCGGAATCCAGTATTTTTGTAAACAGGGCCTCCATTCCATAGCTGGCTGCATTCTGGCCGATCGCCGATATGCTGTAGGCGCTGATCACTCGTGACAACTGGTTTTCTGGTTCGGTACTTCGACCACAGTTATAACACGACGTCATAATGGCTGGATCCTGAAAACCGTGGCTGCACTGGTTACAGGTATACATAATCGATGGCTTGTCGTAATCCACTCCAATATGGTGCAGCTCCCGATCGCATTTGGGACACACCATGCTACTTCCACGCATAAAATCTGACATCGCCCCCATGTGTGCGCATCTAAAATGATGCACCAGCTCATCGACCGCCAGATCATCTGCACCACACTGTGGACAGGACTCCTTAAAGTTAATAAAGGCACTGTTACAACTACTACAAAAATGCGCCTTACTAACAAAGCTTCCGCTGATCAGTTTCTGTGTATCAAGGAACTCCAGAATCTCAAGTACGCCCTCATCTCTTTTTGAAAACAAGGGTTCAAGTAATGGATAGACGTAACCTGACTTTCGCCGCACAGTGGTGACAGGTTTCTGCTCACCTTCGCGACTGGCTATCAAGCGTAGTACCTTGAATGAGATATTGGCATCGGCTGCTGTATTGGTATCAGGCAAATGATCAATCCACTGATTGGTCTTTTCAAAACTGGAAGCCAGTACTTCCAGCATAGTGCCATTGTCAAGATTGCCATTCAACTGACCATCAGCAGCTTTGCTGATTTCTTCCGGCATGCTGTTATCTGCATTCATATACACAATCGGTCGCAGGTATACCTTGGGGGATAGATGTTCACGCAAGCTGGCAACCAGCTGCCAGCCTGCACGCCAGTCCTGCATGTCTACAATCCAGTATGCGATGTCATGACTATCTGGTTCAGAAACTGATGACGGATCTGAATACAATACACTCTGCGGTATGGTGTTTGACTCTCTCGCTACCAGACAGGGCATCCTCATTTTTCTGCCCTCACTTTCACTTCCATTCGATCATACTGTTTCCAGTTTATTTCTTCGCCTTTATTAAGTGGGAACAAATGTACGCGCACGCCAGACGTAAGCGGTCGATAGCCCTTCCATTCACGTTCCGGTACGGAATAGGCAGATGAGTATACTGCTTTTACTACGCCGCTACTTTCAACACCGTCCGGAAAAGTCACATCTATCTGTTTTCCCAGAGTAATGTATTTCAATTCATCTTCTGTGAAATAGGCCTCGATCCGGACAGGTGCGTTATTTCTGGTAAGAATGACGATAGCTTCTCCGCGTTTGGTAAATTCCTGGACCCGCCGCCGAACCACCTGTACCCGCGCAGCGAACGGCGCGCGTATAACCTCATCCCGACATTCTGCCGGTACAATCTGGCTGCGCATGTCTTTTTCCATATCCTTTAGCTGGACATGCTGCAACTCCAGCTCCCTTCCCGTCAGTACCAGATCGGATGTCAGCTTGTTTTGATCGCGCCAGAACTGCTTGCCATAACTGACGCTATCTCGTTCCAGTTCCAGCGCCCGGCGCAGCTCTCCGCCACGCTGAAGCTTGTCCAGCTCTGCCTGTTTGGCTTTTAATAAAATGATTCTCTGTTCATTCAGCGCAATATCCAGCCGTAACTTTTGCAGTGGTCTGTTCTCTTCCGGTACGCAGCGCTTGATCGCATCAATACGCACGATCAGATCGCCTTTCTGCAAGTGCTGACCTTCCCTGACCTTAAGACTGGATATATGACCACCACGTGTTGAGCTGATCAGGGTTTTCTCGACTTCAACCTGTCCTCCCGCCTTCAGGTAGAGCAACCTCCCAATTCCTATGGAGATAATGTAGGCCACAATCAGCCCGAGGATAGAAAAATAGATTATCTGTGTTATTTTCGGCCTTACATTTACCGGAGCACTGCCTTCCGGCAAGTTAGTTAGATAGCTTTTCCGGTTACGCAACTTCATAATTGCTCACCAGACTGTGAAAAATATTTTCTGAACTGATGGATGGCAAAACGCTTTACACCCAGCTTGCTGCGTAAATAGTCAAAAGCCTGTTCCAGCGCCCACTCATCCTCAAAATCATCTATACGTAAAACCACTACCACTTTTTCCGGCGCCACGAAGTCCATAACTTTTTCCAGTCTTCGGGCCAGCTTTTTAATATCCGGGCTACCGTAGGTCATAAAGTACACGCTATCAGCCAGCTCTCCGACTATGCGATATTCATCTTCCTTCCAGTGCAGGGGTACCGCAACGGTCAATTTATTTATGCTGGCCGCCTCACGTAATCTGCGTAGCATCTCCAGGTAATGAGACATGGTTTGCTCACGATTAGTTTTGTACTCGGGCAGGGTGTGAGGCTCAACATCAAGGTGGACAGCGCCGGTTATTTCCGATACGGTAGCGACCGTTGCTGCGGCTCGTTCGTGTTTACCCGGTTCTATCCAGTTATTATCGCCAACAATCAACTCTACATTCTGCCGGTGACGATTTGCAATTCTGACGTATTCCATCAGCTTGACCCGGTCTGTTTTACGACCCGCTGAAAGCAATACGGTTCTGACGCTTTTTGCTTCCAGAAAATCCTGTATTACAGCGTTAGAGGTTTTGTTGAACATGCCTGACCACAAATATACTGAACGTTCGCCTGTACGTGCACGATTTATGTCTTTATTCATACTGACACGCATCAACATGGATGGCTGATACGCTATCTGCGCTGCCAGAAAAACTTCATTTACTCTTCGGTAAAGTTCTTCTCTTGCGCGAACCAGTTCGATACCAGTATCCATCAGGGTTCTTACCCTGGCGATAACCCTGGCCAGTTCAACTTCATCACCCGCTATTTTCTTTTCAAGAAATATGCGTCTGACCCGCTCCTGTGTGCGTAAATAGCGGTAACGCTGCTTTATTACACGTCGCATTTGCTCTCGCAATTCTGCATACGCAGCCCTGGCGCGGGAAATACGTTCCCATGCATGAAGCTCAACCTCCTGGTCAACCTGATCCATCTTGTACTTGAGTATGTCGTGCTGCTGGCGTTCCAGTGGTACATTAAAACGCAAACCGGCTACCATGCCGTCATTGCCGCCTGTATTGGCAACGTCAAACGTCTTGCGTACAAAAAAACGCAACCGGTTACGATCACGCGCGCGCTCTTTTTCACTTAATACTTTTTTCTGCAGCGCAGCCAGCCTGACATTATGATCATCATTACGAATTTCTTCGATTACATCCTGGATGCGCACATCAATTATTGGTGGGTTGTAGATAAAGCTCACATCATTCTGTTCGTCATCCATACTGAGATAACGTAATTCACTTTCCAGCTCACGGATATCACCTTCAGAAACGAGATAGTCATCCAGATAGCTCCATCCCTTGAAATAGGCGCGGCGCTCAACATCATAAACCGGTTTCATCAGCTCCAGTTTCAGACTGAGCAGATACCCGTACAGACCCGAAAATGTTTGTGCCAGTCTGTAGCGTCGACAACGGTATGATTGTACCAATTGTTTTTTGCGGCCACGCAATTCAACCAGATCGGCCTCACCATACAATGCCTGGGAACGGTGGCCATTTGCCCGGTAGCCATTTCTTAACACGTCCCATGACAGTTCCAGGTAGGCCCTGGGATCATCATCGTCATTGTTAAAACTTTCGGTGCTGTAACCTCCGCGCAATTCAAAGCCGTTTCGGGAGTCCATATTGTCTGCTTCTGCACGCAATATATCGGCACGTAATTGCTCGATGCTTTTACCTTCACAGCTTTGTGTCAGAATACGGTCTGCCACTTGCAGGCTCTGGCCAGTTTGCAAGCGGTCGACTGTCTGTGATTGAACGAATTGCGCCAATATCCACAGCTTCTGTGCTTCAGGGTCGACGCTATCAGGCAGAGCGGCGGTATCCTGGTAGGTCGCAGGTGCAAGCGATACGTTTTTATCAAGCAGGCTTATACTGGCAACAGCGACTGATGCCGTCATCATAGCCAGTAGCCCTATAACAAGCTGTTTTATCCCGCTCGACAAAATAAACCCTGCTCCACAACTGTATCTCACCCCGACATGCGTCTAAATTCATGCTTGATATATCGGCAATAAACCCTGAAACTTCAAATGAATTCAGATACCTGAATACCCATCTTCAGGCATAATGGTAATTTCGCTGCTGTCAGCCAGGCTGATTGTTAAGCCGCTTGTGCTCGGCATCCAGAAAGCTCACTGCATTAATTCCTTTAAATATAATGCAAAATGCACGCCAGATATCTATGTCTTTGATAATTAATAAAATATATGAATATACAATGGTATAATACCAGGAGGGGTCAGGGTTTTTGTCCAATATACAGGCACTCTCCGTCAATATTTTGTCCACTTTCATCGTAGTAGACCAATTTCAAACCACTGAAATGATTTAACAACTCATTGTACTTCAGTCGAAATTCCGGGTTCCTAGGACCTCGTCCATCACGCTGCTCACCAATGAAGGTCTGGTAGTACAACAGGCCTCCTGGTCGCAGGGCATGCTCCAGGTTGTTTAGCAGCCCACGATCCAAAAAATAACTGACCACGATCACATCAAATAATGCGGGCGCAGGTGGCTTTGCCGATACATCGGATATACAACAATCAATGCTGAGCCCGGCTGTTTGCGCCCTTTTTTGCAGTTCATTGATCGCAACCCCGGAAATATCCCAGGCCGAAGTGCTGAGCCCCTGCTGTGCGAGTAGCATGGCATTGCCGCCACGACCACAAGCCAGATCAAGCGCAGTGCCTGTTTGAGGTAACAGGCCGGTATGGCTGGCGAGTACCTGACATGGCTCGACCGACTGACCGGCCAACGCTCGATAACGCGTATTCCATTTCTGCCGCAGTTCTTCCATCTTTTGCTTAATGGCGCCAGAAAGACGGGCTGATCAATACCAGCAGGGTGAATATCTCCAGCCGGCCCAGCATCATTGCAAACACCAGCACCCATTTGGCAGTATCGTTAATACCCTGATAATTGGCGCCGACTTCACCCAGCCCGGGGCCCAGATTATTCATACAGGCCGCGACCGCTGAAAAGGCGGTTATCTGATCCAGTCCGGTTGCCATGAGTATCAGCATCAGTGCCACAAAAAACGCGATGTATGCGGCAAAGAAACCCCATACTGCATCCAGTATGCGAAATGGCATGGGTGTACCGCCCAGTTTGATGCTGATCTGTGCGCTAGGATGCACTAGCCTGCTTATTTCACGCGCACCCTGCTTGAACATCAGCAGGAATCGAATCACTTTCATCCCACCACCGGTTGAACCGGCACAGCCGCCAATAAAACTGACAAACAACAACATAACCGGCAGAAAATGTGGCCAGTTAAAATATTCGGTGGTGGTAAAGCCGGTGGTGGTTCCTATCGAAACGGCCTGGAAAATACCGTGATGCAATGCATTGCCGAAACTGGAATCACCCATTACCTCCGCAAAATACAGGTAGGAGGTTGTGACCACTGCGGTCAGGCCCAATACCGTAAAATAGGCCCTTACTTCCGGGTCGGTCACATACGGGTTGATGCTCATATTTCGCCATGACATGAAATGCAGTGCAAAATTAATTCCAGCCAGCAACATGAATACCACGGCTATTGATTCAATCACGGTGCTGTTGAAAAAGCCCATACTGGTATCGTGCGTAGAAAAACCACCGATGGCCACGGTTGAAAAGCTGTGTGATATCGCATC
Source organism: Gammaproteobacteria bacterium (assembly GCA_011052255.1). GTDB lineage: Bacteria > Pseudomonadota > Gammaproteobacteria > DRJJ01 > DRJJ01 > DRJJ01. The sequence continues at coordinate 11,369 of DRJJ01000271.1, forward strand.
GAAGCCATTCATGCCGGCCAGCCAGTAGGCCAGCGCACAGGCGATGGTCAGAGACAGGTAGATATACCACAGCGCCTTGGCCGTTTCGGTGATTCTTGGTGTCAGCTTGTTGTCTTTCATCGGCCCGGGGGTTTCGGCACGATAGAGCTGCATGCCCCCCACACCCAGCATTGGCAGAATGGCTACAGCCAGTACGATAATGCCCATGCCACCCAGCCATTGTAGTTGCTGGCGATAGTAGAGTATTGAGTGAGGCAGCTGGTCGATACCGGTTAGCACTGTTGCTCCGGTGGTAGTCAGACCCGACAGGGATTCAAACACCGAATCGGTAAACGACATGTTTGGATTATCTGACAGTAGAAACGGCAGCGACCCGGACAAACCCAACACCAGCCAGAACAATACCACCACAACGAAACCATCACGCAACCGCAATTCTTTTCGATGCCTGTGCACCGGTAACCAGATGAGCAGACCTGCAATACTACTATACGCAAATGCATGCAGGAAAGGGGTTAGTTCACCATCGCCATAGGCTACCGCGACCAGCACAGGTGGCAGCTGCGTGAAACTGAATAACATCAGCAGCATCCCGAATATACGTTGTATGACGAGTGGTTGCATACGGGCAGCTACAGAATCAGCATCCGACGCGGGACTGTGCGACGGTATTTTTGTCCCTGAATCATACGACTGATAGTTTGCGACACCGCTGTCCTTTCCGACACGTTTATTTTAGGTTCAGTAAACACTAGATGAATGTAAGACCAACCTGGAAAAGGCGCTCCACCTCGGTAATACGTTTTTTATCGACCAGGAACATGATCACATGGTCTTCCTGCTGTATCACGGTATCGTGGTGGGCAATGATAACTTCATCTCCCCTCACCACCGCACCAATGGTTGTACCGGGCGGCAACTTGATGTCTTCCACACAACGGCCTACTACCTTGGATGAACGTGAATCACCATGCGCGATCGCCTCTATCGCTTCGGCTGCGCCACGTCGTAATGAGTGCACCATGACAACATCTCCACGACGCACATGCTTCAGCAAACTACCTATCGTGGCCTGTTGTGGCGATATGGCGATATCGATAGTTCCACTCTCGACCAGTTCTACGTAGGAGGTCCGGTTGATAAGTGACATGACCTTACGTGCACCAAGACGTTTGGCCAACATCGCAGACAGAATATTGGCTTCATCATCATTCGTCAGCGCACAGAAAACATCGGTGTTATCAATATTCTCCTCGATTAACAGATCCTCATCTGCGCCATCACCCAACAGCACGATTACCTTGTCCAGCTGCTCCGCAATATCACGCGCGCGCTGCGTATTATGCTCGATCAGTTTTACCTGATAATCATGTTCAAGCGACTTTGCCAGCCGCATGCCAATATTACCGCCGCCCACCAGCATGATCCGTTTGATCGGTTTGTCCAGCCGTCGCAACTCTCCCATCACGGCACGAATGTTTTCACGCGCGGCCAGAAAGAACACTTCATCGTCTGCTTCAATGACCGTGTTGCCTTCCGGAATCATCGGCTGGCCACGTCGGAAGATGGCTGCAACACGCGCCTGCGCATTCGGCATGTGTTCCTGCAATGTGCGTAATTCGTGCCCGACCAGTGGGCCGCCATAGTAGGCGCGTACTGCCACCAGACGCACCCGGCCATCGGCAAAGTCCAGCACCTGCAGCGCACCAGGATGTTCAATCAAACGCTGAATATATTCTGTAACCAGCTGCTCGGGGCTGATGATCACATCAATCGGCAATGCCTCCTGCGCAAACAACTTACGATGACGCAGGTATTCCACTGAACGGACGCGTGCAATTTTAGTAGGCGTGTGAAACAGGGTATAGGCGACCTGACAGGCAACCATGTTGACCTCATCGCTGTTAGTCACTGCGAGGATCATGTCGGCGTCTTCGGCCCCGGCACGTCGTAACACTTCGGGGTAAGCCGCATGCCCAACTACGGTGCGTATATCCAGACGATCCTGTAGCTCACGCAAGACACTGACATCGGTATCGATCAACGTAATGTCATTGGCCTCCCACGCCAGATTATAGGCCACCGAAGAGCCCACCTGACCGGCACCCAGTATAACGATTTTCATTATTTAGCCGCCTGTTTTACGTCAATACCGAGTGCGCGTAATTTACGATACAGATTGGTGCGCTCCATACCCACCTGGGCTGATAATTTCCCCACACTGCCACCACAACTATGGAACTGATGCAGTAAATAATCACGCTCGAATTGCTCACGTGCCTCACGGAATTTCATATCAAACAAGCCTGATGGCATTCCCTCCTGCACACTGCTTCCCGCCTGACTCAGTGAAGCCTCTACCTCAGACAAACTAATCTCATCAGCATTGGACAATATCAACAGGCGCTGCACCAGGTTTTTAAGTTCCTTGATGTTACCTGGCCAGTTATAGTTCATCAGACGATTTTGCGCTGCCACTGAAAAATGCCGGTAGGGTAGTTTTTCATGTGCAACAAAGCTGTCGATATAATAGTTAAGTAAATCGAGCACATCCTCATGGTGTTCTCGTAATGGTGGTACTTTCAAAGGTACTACATTAAGCTGATAATAGAGGTCTTCACGAAACGCGCCTGACTGTACCTCACTTTCGATATCACGGCGGGTAGCCGCAATAACGCGCATGTTTACGTCGACCTGCTCGCGACCACCCAGGCGCAAGAAAGATCCGCTATCCAGCGCAGACGTCAGCCGCCCCTGGGTTTGCTTGTCCATGTCGACGATGTCATCCAGATACAGCACACCGCCATTGGCCTGTTCCAGCATACCGTAACGAATATTGCCATTCTGCTCGCTGCCAAACAGCTCCAGTTCCGAGTTCTCACGTGCGATCGCGGCCACACCCACGCTGATAAACGGCCCGCTGCTACGAATACTGTTCTTGTGCATGTAGCGTGCAAAGGTTTCCTTGCCACTGCCTGCCTCACCACTGACCAGTACCCAGGTATCATGCTGGGCGATGCGTTTGGCCTGTTCGCGCAGTAGTCTCATGCTATCACTGCGCCCTACCGGCTCAAGTACATTGTATACGTGACGGCGCAATCCAATATTTTCACGACGCAGATTGTCTGCCTCCAGCGCACGTTCGACGGTCAGTAACAGTTTGGCCAGTGACAGCGGTTTTTCAATAAAATCGTATGCCCCTAACCGGGTTGCTTCGACAGCGGTTTCGACGGTACCGTGACCTGACATCACAATCACCGGAAAAGGAAGCACCCCTTCTTCGGACCATTCTTTCAACAAGGTGATGCCATCCACATCCGGCATCCAGACGTCCAGCAATACCAGGTCTGGCCTTCGGTCACGCCGTGCCTTGCGTGCCATTGCACCATTTTCAGCAACTTGTACGATGTAATTTTCATCTTCCAGAATTTCCTGCACCAGGCCGCGTATATCAGGCTCGTCATCCACAACCAGAATATAGGGATTGCTCAACGCATCATTCGACATGACTATCCTCTGTTTCTGTTTGGTCCGTTACCGTATTGACGACCGGCAGGCGTACCTGTACCTGTGCGCCTTCGGCATCGGGCGTATCCGCCGTGCGGACATTCTCTATCCAGATCATACCGCCATGTTCCTCAACAATCTTTTTCACTATAGCCAATCCTAAACCGGTTCCCTTGGGCTTGGTAGTCACATAGGGCTCAAAATACTGCCCGAGCGCATCTTCCGGGAAACCTTCGCCATAATCTCGTACCGTAATTTCACAGTATTCGCAGCCATGTTCATCCATGCATCGTGTACTGATATCGATACGAACCAGTGCTGCCCCTTCACTGGCTTCCTGCGCGTTTTTGATCAGGTTATGAAATAACTGTCTCAGGCGTCCGCTGTCGGCTTCAACCACCGGGTCATTCTGGTCCAGACTCAGATGGATATCAGCAGGACTGCTGGCTGCCCGATATAATTCACACACCTCATTAACCAGCTTGTTTATCTTTATTCGCTCCAGCCTGATTTGCGGTGCGCGCGCATATTCGGAAAAAGCATTAACCATCTCTTTCATGGATTCTACCTGTTGCACGATGGTGTGCGTAGCCCGATCGAGCACTTTTGCCGCATCGGCATCCATACTGGCCAGAAACTTGTGGCGCAGCCGCTCGGCTGACAGCTGGATCGGGGTGAGCGGATTCTTGATCTCGTGAGCCAGCCGTCGCGCTACCTCACCCCAGGCGGCATCACGCTGGGCCTGAACCAGCGTGGTCACATCATCAAATACCAATACGAAGTCGCCGCTTTGTATCGTTTCAACCTGCAGGCGGGTACCATGAAGGATCAGCACCTGGCGTCCGGCACGACCAAACAATACCGTTTCGTCGCGCCATTCTGGCGCCTGATCATGTAAATAGTCCATTACCATATCAACAAAGCGTTTCATATGGGGATATATCTCAGCCACTGCATCAAGTGACTCGCCAATACACAGTGACAGGTCAACGCTGAGTATTTCCTGCGCTGCAGAATTGGCGGTCCGCCCCGTACCGTCCTGATCCAGCGTCAACACACCAGACGACAAATGTGCCAGTACCGCCTCCAGGTAAGCACGCTGCTCCTCTGCCTGCTGCTGGCTCAGCTGTGCCTGATTGCGGGCACGTGAAATACGCCGGGTCATTTGATTAAATGATGCAACCAGAAAACCCAGCTCATCATGGCCTCTCATCGGTAACTGATTGGCGTAATCACCATTGGCTACATCACGCGTACCCTCGGCCAGATCCGATATAGGCTCCACCA
>DRJJ01000272.1 GCA_011052255.1 Gammaproteobacteria bacterium
TAGCGGTTTTCGCTTTCCACCCAGAAACGGTGGCTGTGCAGATTAGGCATAAAACGACGACGCGTCTTGTTGTGCGCGTGCGATACATTATTGCCGCTCATCGGGCGTTTGCCCGTCACCTGGCATACTCGTGACATCGTAACTCTCCAATTGTTTATTGCCTGCCAGATATTCCGTTCTTTATCCGGAAATTACCTGTCTGACAGGGGCAAGAGCGCGAATTATACAGATGCAGGGGGGGTGAGACAAGCGTCGAATTAGGCATCACTTAACTTAAATAGCAAAAGCAGCACACACTGTCATTGCGAGGCACGAAGCAGTCTCCTGAAGATGGCATCCATGGCGGGGGGTTGCTTCCTGTCTCGCAATGACAATTATTAATATAATACAATTACTTATATCAATCCTCGCTCAGCAAAGGATACACTTTCCCCATCCCCTATGACCAGATGATCAAGTACCCTGACATCCACCAGTGACAGCGCATCCTGCAGTTTTCGGGTCAGATGCCGGTCAGCCTCGCTGGGTTCGGCGACACCGGAAGGGTGGTTGTGGGCCAGAATCACCGCTGCGGCATTGTGTGTCAGCGCGCTTTTCACCACTTCTCGAGGATGCACGCTGGCACTGCTGATGCTGCCCTGGAACAGCTCTTCGCAGGCAATAACCCGGTGCCGGTTGTCGAGAAACAGGCATGCAAACACCTCACGCTGGTACTCGCGCATCTGGCAGGTCAGGTAATCACGGGTTTGCTGCGGGTTTTCCAGCGCGCTGCCGCGGCTCAGGTTCTCCTGTAAATACCGACGCGACATCTCCAGTACCGCCTGTAACTGGACAAAAGTGGCGATTCCCAGTCCGTGGTGGCGGCAGAACTGCTTACGATCAGCCCGCAGGAGCGAGCGTAGTCCGTCAAATTCATTGAGCAACTCGCGTGCCAGATCAACGGCCGATTTGCCACGTACACCGGTGCGCAGGAATATAGCCAGTAATTCGGCGTCAGACAGTGCCTGTGGGCCCTGCGACAGCAATCTTTCGCGCGGACGTTCGCCCGGCGGCCAGTCAGTAATAGCCATAACACCTCCATGTGCGGTAAAGGCGCTAATAATAGGGCCTGATGCGCGTGCTGTAAATGGCCAGTGCTGCTGCTGTCTGATAAACTCTTACAGATGAAAAACTTGCAAAACAAGCGCGTACTGCTCGGGGTGACCGGTAGCATCGCGGCTTATAAATCGGCTGAATTGATCCGGCGTCTGCGTGAGCAGGGTGCCGAGGTACGGGTGGTAATGACCCAGGCAGCGATGGAGTTTATTACACCATTGACGTTGCAGACCCTGTCTGGCTCGCCGGTACGGTCCGACTTACTTGATAGCCAGGATGAATCCACAATGGGACACATCGAGCTGGCACGCTGGGCCGATGTGGTACTTGTGGCGCCGGCCAGCGCCGATACACTGGCGCGTCTGGCGCAAGGCCGGAGTAACGATTTACTCAGTGCCCTGTGCCTGGTTGCAGATGTGCCTTTGTTGCTGGCGCCGGCGATGAACCGTTCGATGTGGGCGCATGCTGCGACTCAGGCTAATGTCAGCTTGCTGCAGCAACGTGGTGCGCAGTTACTGGGCCCGGTTTCAGGAGAACAAGCCTGTGGTGAGCTGGGAGAGGGTCGTTTCATGGAGCCGACTGATCTGCTAACGTACCTGTCACACCAGTTTGCCTCCGGCAGTCTGGGTGGGCAGCGTGTTATTGTTACGGCCGGACCAACGCGTGAGGCGATCGATCCGGTGCGCTATGTTTGTAATCGCAGCTCTGGCAAAATGGGTTTTGCGGTAGCGCGCGCTGCGGCCGAGGCAGGCGCCAGGGTGGTGCTGGTTAGTGGTCCGGTAACCCTGGATCAACCGGATCGGGTGGAATGTATACGCGTTGAGAGCGCAGAACAAATGAAAAATGCGGTACTGGAGCGGGTCAGCGAATGTGATATTTTCATCTCGGCAGCCGCCGTAGCGGATTATCGACCGGTGCAGAAGGCTGTGGACAAGATAAAAAAAACTGCAGAGCAGATGACTATCCAGCTGGAACGTACAGTGGATATACTGGCCTCTGTGAGTCAGATGGCGAATAGCCCTTTTACGGTGGGTTTTGTGGCCGAAACCCGTTCCTTGCATGACTATGCTCGCGGCAAACTGGTCAGCAAGCAACTGGATATGGTTGCAGCCAATGATGTAAGTGCCGGGCAAGGTTTTGAGCAGGATGATAATGCGCTGGAGGTTATCTGGGCCGATGGTCAGCTGAGCCTGCCATTGTGCAACAAAGACAAGCTGGCGCGCAGGCTGGTAGAAATAATAGCGGAGCAATATAATGCAAAAGGTGCAGTTGAAGATTCTGGATCCACGCTTAGGCACTGATTTCCCGTTGCCAGACTATGCTACGGAAGGTTCGGCCGCTATGGATCTGCGCGCCTTGCTGAAGGCGCCGCTGACACTGGAGCCCGGACAAACTGAACTCCTGCCGACGGGTATGGCCATTCATGTTGCGGACCCGGGCCTGGCAGCCGTTATTTTGCCGCGTTCCGGTCTGGGTCATAAGCATGGTATTGTGCTGGGCAATCTGGTTGGCCTGATTGACTCAGACTATCAGGGGCAATTGTTTGTATCCTGCTGGAATCGTGGCCAGACGCGTTTTACTATAGAAGTGGGCGAACGTATTGCCCAGCTACTGTTTGTGCCGGTGGTGCGTGCCAGTTTTGAGGTGGTGGCTGATTTTGAAGACAGTGCACGCGGGGCAGGCGGATTTGGTCATACAGGTCGTCATTAGAAACAAATTTACACACGGGCAAACAGATTATTACAGGATGTAAATGAAACCAGGTAAAAAGAAATCGGGTACTAAATCCATACTGCACAGCAAGAAGACAGGCAGTGTCAGTATCAAACGCCTGCTGATATATCTGATAAGCACGGTTGTTGTTTTGTTTAGTCTGGTTGCTGTGCTTGTGTTTTCACAAATAGCTGTTGATGCAAGCAGGATACAGCATGTTCAGCTTGAAAGTGTTGCATCCAGTTACGCAGGACAGATAGGAGAGCTGGCACGCAGCTACAGGCAGAGCCTGGCACTGCAGGCCAAGGATCCCGAAATTCAGCGTATGTTGCATTCAGGTGATGACATTGCGATCAAGCAACGCGAGCAGATGCTGAGCTATGTTTTTCCTGAAGCGATTCGTATCAAGTTTTTCCGTAGCACAGATGAACTGTCACCTGATAAAAGCTTGAATCCTCCAATTTCCTATGCCTGTATTGACTTGTTGCGAAAGGCGGCAGATTCAGGAAAAGCCCTGCTTATCGAAGTGCATAGCTTCGGCCGGCCAGAACAACATATAGATGTGGTGCAGCCGGTGCTGGGGCTTGATGGCAGGCCTGTAGGTAGCCTGATGCTGACCCTGTCATTTAATAGTTTCAAGCAAATTCTGGGGCGCTTGTCGATGGCCAATGCCTATGTCGAATTGCAGCAGGAAAATGATCGGGGGCAGATATCGACCTTTACCCATCGTGGTGCAGCAGATTTAAAGAACTCCGGTGATCCATATCTGGCAAAAATCCCGGGTACACGCTGGCGTATTGCTTACTGGTCCCCTGAGACGGGTGGTGTGTCAGGCGGACTGGGCGCGCTGGTATACTGGCTGGGATTTATCGGTGCAATATTGCTTGTGTGTCTGGTTGCAGTACTTTTGTATGCTCGCCTGATGAAAGCGATGAATCGTGATCATGTCACAATTATCAAGATTATCAAGGATATCAGGGATAATTCGGTGGCAACACGATATCCGGTGTCACTGGTTGAGTTTGCGGGATTGATTGGACAAGTGCAATTAATGGCGCGCGACCTGACGGGTCGTAAGTCGACTGCCCCACAGGCAGGCAAGGCGGCAAAGAAAACACAAGCCAGGTCAGCTGCCAGTGATATCCAGGGGCTGTCGGGTGATCTGACTACTGATGCGCTGGAAGTAGAGGAACTGGCTGACGCAGCCAGTGCCAGCAGGCTACCTGAGGAAATTTTTCGGGCCTACGATATTCGAGGTATTGTCGGCAAGACGCTGACCCAGGAAATAGTACTGGATATTGGGCGTGCAATAGGCAGTGAAGTGAAACATCAAGGACTGAACAAGATTGTGGTCGCACGTGACGGACGCATGTCCGGGCCGGAATTGATGAATGCGCTCGTGCATGGGCTGCAGTCCACTGGCTTGCAGGTTCTGGAACTGGGTCAGGCCCCCACGCCGGTTTTGTATTTTGCTACTCATTACCTTGGCAACGGATCAGGTGTCATGCTGACCGGTAGCCACAATCCTCCCGACTACAACGGCCTGAAGATCATGATCGGGGGTCTGACCTTGCACGGTGACACCATCAAAGCCTTGCGTGAACGTATTCTGTCGGGTCGGTTGGTACAGGGAGACGGGGAAACTCAAACCCTGGACGTGGTGCCCAGCTATATCGAACGTATCTCAAGTGACGTACGCCTTGAGCGACCTATGAAAATAGTGATAGATTGTGGCAATGGTGTAGCCGGTATGATGGCGCCACAGTTATTTCGCAGCCTCAATTGTGAAGTGATCGAATTGTTCTGCGAAGTCGACGGAAACTTTCCAAACCATCATCCTGATCCGAGCAAACCAGAAAATCTGGTCGCACTGATACGCACAGTAAACGAGCATAAGGCTGATCTTGGTATTGCATTTGACGGTGATGGTGATCGTCTTGGTGTGGTTGATTCTGATGGAAAAATAATCTGGCCTGACAGGTTTTTAATGCTTATGGCGCGTGACGTACTGATGCGTCAGCCCGGCAGCAAAATTATTTATGATGTGAAATGTACCCGTCATCTGGCCAGCTATATCTCTGAACATGGCGGTGATCCGCTGATGTGGAAAACAGGGCACTCCTTTATCAAGGCCAAGATGCTGGAAACAGATGCGCAGCTGGCTGGTGAAATGAGTGGTCATGTCTTCTTCAAGGAACGCTGGTTCGGCTTTGATGACGCATTGTATGCAGCCGCTCGCCTGTTGGAAATATTGTCAGCCGAAGAGCAAAGCAGCACCCAGGTATTTGCCGGACTGCCGGAGGATGTCTCAACACCGGAGTTGTCTATCGAGTTATCTGAAGGCGAACAGTTTCGTATGATGCAGAAACTGATTGATACGGCTAAATTTGGCGGCGCTAAACTGATCACTATCGATGGCTTACGGGTTGAGTTTGAAGATGGCTGGGGCCTGGTGCGCGCATCCAATACTACGCCGACTCTGGTGTTACGCTTTGAGGCTGAATCTGCGGAGTCGCTGAGTCGTATCCAGCAGCTATTCAGGGATCATCTGTTGTCGGTGAAGGCCGATATGACAATACCCTTCTGATTAATTACCAAGCGGTCAAAGAATAATAATGAAAAAATCTTCTGCAAGTAATGTGGCACGCGTATTATCCGAGGCGCTACCCTATATACGGCGTTTTTCTGGCAAGATTATTGTCATCAAATACGGCGGAAACGCCATGGTCGACAAGCAACTGAAAAGTGATTTTGCACGCGACATCGTATTAATGAAGCAGGTAGGCATGTTGCCTGTTGTGGTACACGGAGGCGGTCCACAGATAGGAAAACTGCTTGATCGGATAGGCAAGGAATCCACTTTTGTAGATGGTATGCGTGTCACCGATAGCGAAACCATGGATATTGTCGAGATGGTGCTGGGTGGGCTGGTAAACAAGGAAATCGTCAGCCTGATTCACCGTCATGGGGGAAATGCGGTGGGGATAACCGGGAAGGATGGTGAATTAATACGCGCACGCAAGCACCATCATCAGCCCAATGATCCTGAAGTTAATGCACCTGAAATTATCGACCTGGGGCATGTCGGTGAGGTCGAGCGTATCGACCCCATGTTGGTCAATCGCCTGGTGGAAAATGATTTTATACCGGTGATAGCACCTATTGGTGTTGGCGAAGATGGGTGTTCGTATAACATTAATGCAGACCTGGTGGCGGGGCGCATGGCCGAGGTGCTGGGAGCTGAAAAACTTATCCTGTTAACCAATACTCAGGGTCTACTGGACAAGCAAGGAGAGTTACTGACTGGTATCAATAGCACAGATGTAGACTTGCTGATAGCCGATGGCACCATTAGTGGTGGTATGTTGCCGAAAATACGCTGTGCGCTGGATGCCGTACAAAATGGCGTGGGTGTGTCACATATCATTGATGGCCGAGTTGACCATGCCGTGTTGCTGGAGTTGTTTACTGACGAAGGCGTAGGCACGTTAATCAGGGCCTAGGAGTTTTGTCGGGCTTCTGTAGCTTGCTAACGTAATTCGCGGTAGCGTTTCAAGTCATGGTCAAATTTCTGCAGTACCTGCTGACGCTCTTTTTTTCTATCGATGATATATTGCCGTGAATAGCGTATTTTTTCGTCAGTTGCATTAATTTTCTGTAACAGGTAGTTGGGAGCAAAGCGCCCATTGCGCTCAAAGTCTGCGGCCCTGTTTTGTAGTTTCTGCAGCTCACTGGTCTGGGATTCTATAGTAGACTGGGCAATTTGAATCAGGTTGTCAATGGTCTGCAAATTACTGTCGCGTCGGTGAAACAGGTCTTCTTCTTCATGATAGGTCTTTCGTAACATCCGGTCATAGGCGGCCAGCGCTGCATCGCGCTTACGGCGTTCCTCGGCCAATATTGCCTGGCGCTTGGCTTCGGCAAATTCTTCCTGTGTTTTGGCACGCTCAAGCGTATCAATCTTGCGGCCCTGTCTGTTCAGGATGGCGCGTTCCTGTTTTGACTCGCTGGGAGGTACCTGGTCGCTGTAAAAAACCTTGCCATTTTCGTCAACCCATCGGTACATTATTTTTTCGGCATGACTGTCTACCATGTTGCTACCCAGCAGCGCGGCCGTTAGTACGATGGAAAAAACAGTATTGACAGTGTATTTCATTAAATTACAACCATAATCTGAAAGTGGAATTTATCCTCTGCGATTAGTGTTTCAAACGGCTTGCGCATATTATACCGACTGTATCGGTAGGGTAACCCGGAATCTGAATATAACAGTTTTTCTGTGACATCTCTGCGTTACTATTAATTATGCGAGTACGAAAAAATCATTATTGGTGAGCTGTATTGAACCTGTTAGACCAGTTAATCCTGCTTTTTATCTCTTTTGTGGCCAATATGTTTTCAGCCTTTGCTGGCGGTGGTGCAGGTTTAATTCAATTGCCGGCGTTGATATTTCTGGGTTTGCCTTTTGGCCAGGCTCTGGCAACACACAAGGTGGCCAGTGTTGCGCTAGGTGTGGGTGCAACGGTTCGGCACCTGCGTGCGAGCAGACTTGATCGCCGTTTCGCGTTGTTCATGGTGATTGCCGGCATACCGGGCGTGGTCATTGGCGCCAGCGTGATATTGCAGATACCCGATCGGATGGCACAGGTTGCGCTGGGTGTATTAACTGGAGGTCTGGGCGTTTACTCGGTATTCAGGGGTGATTTTGGCCAACAATACCGCCCGATAAACCGTATGCCAAGCGGTTATCTTATTGGTGGCCTGGGTTTGTTTGGCATTGGCTTGCTCAACGGGTCGCTAACTTCAGGTACCGGCCTGTTTGTAACGCTCTGGCTGATTAGCTGGTTTGGGCTTGATTACCGGCGTGCGGTCACCTATACACTGATTCTGGTCGGCATGTTCTGGAACGGGGCAGGGGCGTTGACCCTGGGTCTGCTCGGCGACATCCAGTGGGGCTGGATGCCAGCACTGATACTCGGTTCGCTGCTGGGTGGTTATGCCGGTGCGCACCTGTCTATCGTTAAAGGTAACCGCTGGATCAAGCGGGCATTTGAAGTGGTCGCCCTGTTGATAGGGCTAAAACTGATATTGGGGTAGCGTACCGGTCAGGCTATTGGTCAGGCCGAGCCATATTGATCACGATAGGCCTGTATAGCAGCTTGTTCCTGGGCATTGCCCTGTTGCTCAGACAGGTATTCAAGCAGATCGGCCAGTGTGACGATACTGGCTACCGGTACACCCAGGTCTGTTTCAACCTGCTGTATGGCCGATACCTCACCTGTCCCGCGTTCCTGACGATCGAGTGAGATGATCACGCCTGCCAATCCTGCTCCTGCCGCAGATATGATATCCACCGACTCGCGTACCGAGGTGCCAGCCGAAATAACATCATCAATAATCAGTACCCGTCCTTCCAGCGCGGCACCCACTGTCATGCCGCCTTCACCGTGATCCTTGGCCTCCTTGCGGTTAAACGAATAAGGCACATCGCGCTGATGGTGATCGGCGAGCGCAATACTGGCTGCTGCGGCCAGCGGTATCCCTTTATAGGCCGGACCGAACAGAATATCGAAATCAATTCCTGATGCCTGTATGGCCTCGGCATAGTAGCGGCCCAGCCGTGCCAGGCTGGCGCCGGTATTAAACAGCCCGCTATTGAAGAAATACGGACTGACACGTCCGGATTTAAGCGTAAACTCGCCAAATTTCAGCACACCGATGGCAATAGCAAAGGACAGGAAGTCGCGTTGGTAGTCTTTCATGGAATGAGAAGATACAAGAGATCAGGCATCGGGTACAGAAAAAAACTGGGTTTTATTCTTGTATCCAGTGCCGGGTCTCTTTAGTCTTGGTGACTATGAAAATTATCACTGCAAACCTGAATGGTATCCGCTCTGCAGCGAAAAAGGGCTTCTTCGACTGGATGAAAAGGCAAAAGGCCGATGTTATCTGCATTCAGGAGACCAAGGCCCAGGAATGGCAGTTAAGTGATCCGGTATTTCATCCACGCGGTTATCATGCTTTTTTTCATGATGCCGAGAAAAAAGGCTATAGCGGTGTCGCCATATATAGCCTTCATGAACCGGATAAGGTGATCATAGGAATGGACTGGCCGGAATTTGACCGGGAAGGCCGTTATCTGCAAATAGACCTGGGCAAACTTAGTGTCGTATCGTTGTATCTGCCGTCCGGTTCTTCCAGTGAAGAACGCCAGCAGCGCAAGTTTGCCTTTCTGGAGGGGTTTTCACCGATGCTGCAGGCCATGCGCCGCAAACGGCGTGAGTTTATTCTGTGCGGCGACTGGAATATTGCCCATAAGCAGATTGACTTGAAAAACTGGCGCCCGAACCAGAAAAACTCCGGGTTTTTGCCGGAAGAACGGGCGTGGATGGATGAACTGCTTGGCCCGATGCGTTTCGTCGATGCATTTCGTCAGGTGAATCAGGAGCCTGAACAGTATACCTGGTGGTCGAACAGGGGGCGCTCCTGGGATAACAATGTGGGTTGGCGTATTGACTACCAGATTATCACGCCAGGTCTGGGAGACAAGGTTATAGATGCTTCAATCTACAGGAACGAGCGCTTTTCAGATCATTCACCGCTGATCATTGATTACGACTATATTATTGATTAATAACAATTAATATTAGAGTTTCTTTTACGGTCTCCAGGCTGCCTTGATCCAGTGTTCGCTACGGCTTCGTCAAGGCCTTGACGGGAAAAAATAGAAACAGGTTTATCCATAATATATAACTTTATGAAAGTATTGACATAATTAATATTATGGAGCTACTATTATTAGTCCTGGTATTAAGAGCTGGAAAATAGCCTGATTGTGATGTAAATCTCGCTTGTATATCGGTAGCCAGTTAAACGTTCCGCCCTCTATGCCGTTATATATTGCTGGAGCGATTGTTATTTCCGCCGTGTTGTCAGGCGGTATATATATCCTATACTTTATTAAAGTTATATATACGGTTACTGAGGTGCGCAGCTGCTATATATGGTAGCAGGCAACCAGATTGGCCTGACAGGAGTTGACCGTAATGGGTGCTGCACAACAGACCGTTGCCAAAGATCAGATACGCAAACTGGTGCCGTTTAACGGCCTCAGTGATGCGCATTTTGAAGAAGTCATCAAGAAAATCATTATTAAACAGCTGCCGTCCGGTAAAGTGCTGTTCAAGAAGGGTGAAAGAGACAATCAGACCTGTTATGTGCTGTCAGGTGAAATAGATTTACTGGTCGGGCGCAGTGTCAAACAGAAATTACATGGAGACACAGAGGAGGCCATGCATCCTCTGGCACCCCAGCAGCCGCGTCAGTTTACCGCCAAAAGCAAAACAGCCGTAACCATACTTCATATTGACTCCGGTCTGCTGGATGTCATGCTGACCTGGGATCAGAGCGGCGAAATCGAAGTTAACGAAATTGATACCGATAGTGAAATAAATGACGACTGGATGGCCAGGATGCTGCAGTCCGAGTTGTTGTTACGGCTACCGGCGCTCAATATTCAGCAGTTAATCATGCGCATGGAAAGCGTTGAAGTGGCTGCAGGTACTCCCATCGTCAATCAGGACGATGAAGGTGATTACTATTACATCATCAAGAAAGGTAATTGTGTTGTTACACGTAAGCCTTCCAGTAATGCACGCGTTGTAAAACTGGCAGAGCTACATTCCGGTGACAGCTTTGGTGAAGAGTCACTGCTATCGGGTGGCAAGCGTAATGCAACCATCACCATGGCAACTGATGGCGAGATAATGCGCTTGTCAAAAAAAGATTTTGACGAGCTGTTAAAAGAACCGCTGTTGAATCAGGTTGATTACGACCAGGCAAAGGCAAAGATTAGCTCGGGTGACCGCTGGCTGGATGTTCGGCTACCAGGAGAATACGAAAATTCCCATATTCCAGGCAGCATCAATATTCCACTGGCAGCATTACGCATCGAAGCTGAAAGTCTGGATCCTGAAATAAGCTATATAGTCTATTGTGATACGGGCCGCCGCAGTGCCAGCGCCTCCTTTTTGCTGGGGCATCACGGAATCAATGCTTTTGTCTTAAAGAATGGTATTGGAGCCGTGTCACACGAGGATTTGACAGCAGAAAAAAAATCAAAATCCGTGCAAGTAGATGATGGTAGTGCAGATATCATAGACTTTAATAAACAACGCGCACAAACTGATCAGCAACCTGCTGTACTTCAGGATGTTGAAGACGCAGATAATGATGACCGGGAACAGGCGCTGTTACAGAAAGAACAGCACTTGCAGCGTGTTGAGGCCGAGCTGGTTGGCAGAATGGCCGAACTGGATGCGCAAACGGAAAGCCAGGAAGTGCTACTGCAGCAAGACCACAGCAAGGTAAATGAAGGTCTTAAAGCGGAGCTGGAGCGACTTACCCAGAGAATCAACAGCAAGAGTGATGAGCTGCATGCTGCCATAACCGAAAAAGAAAAGCTGGCATCGGATCTGGGCAGGCAGGAAGAGATATACGCTGCGCAGATTGTTGAGCTGGAAAATGCACATCAGGGTATCGAGAAAGAATCAGTACATCTGAGGGATGAGTTGGAATTGTTGCGCACTGAGCGCGCAGATAGCAAGGAAAGGCTTGCAAGTCTTGAGAACGAACTGGACACGCTCAAGCAGGAACTGGATATAGCACGCGCTTCTGGTGAGAGTACAAAAAATGCCCTGAAGTCAGAATATGAGAGACTGACGGATGAACTTGAAATCTCCAGAGGGAAAGAGCAAAAGCATCAGGATGAGTTAACCGGATATCAGCAACAAAAAGAAGAGCTGGTGCGCGAGCTTGAGGATATACGGGAAAAGGCTGACTCCAGTATGGGTGATAGTCAGCAGCGCCTTGATGAGCTGCAACAGGATAAAGATCAGCTACAGTCGAGATTGCAGGATGATCAAAGACAGCTGGATGAACTGCGAGAACAGTTAACGCAGGCGCAAGATCAGCAATCATCAATATCCAGTGTGCAGCTGCAGACTGAGGCCGAGCACAAAACAGTGCTGGAGACAGTCAATCAGGAATTAACCATTCTGGGTGAGCAGGCAGGCCAGCTACAAAATGAACTGAATGCGCTCAATGATGAAAAGCAAGGTCTGGTGCAGCAGCTCAACGAAGCAAATAGTCGATATGCAGCGGCCAATGATGAACTTGAACAGCTGCGCACCGACCTGGCTGGTGCGAACGATCGCAGAGACAGTCTGTATGGTGAGCTGGAAGCCTTGCGTTCAGATAAAGACAGGGTTCTGGAAAGCAAACAGTCTGAATTGTCTGATATTGAAGCGACTTTACAACAGACTCAGCAGGAACTGGATTCTTTAAAGTCTGGCTCACAACAGGAAACAGGGCAATTACAGGAAACGATCAGCAGGCTTGAACAGGATAAGGAGAGTCTGAAGCAGGAGCTGGACAAGACAGTCCAGCACAGTGAGGCCGTGCTGGCCACGGTGTCAGCTGAAAAAGATCTGGTTGTCGCCCAATCAACAGAACTGCAGCAGCGGCTCACTAACATGGAATCTGATCTGCATGTTCAGCTGGAGAAGCACGAAGCTCAGGCGCAGGGTTTGCGGTCAGGCATCGAGACTGAAAAAAATTCCCTGGATATGGCACGTACCGAAGTTTTGCAATTACAGGCTCGTCTGACCGAAACAGAGTCGAAACATGAACGTGAAATGGGGAGCGCACGAGCACAGCTGGAAGAGGTAAGGACAGGGCTTAAAACCAGACTGGCCGATGCAAAGGCTTCGCATGAGCGTCAGATTTTACGTATGCAGGAAGACCAGGAGGGCACAGGTGCAGAACTGAAAACGCTTGAGAGCAAGTTCAGGGCAATGCGTGGTGAACGGGATTCAGCGATAGATCTGCGCGCAGCGGTTGAACAAGAGCTGGAAACCTTGCGTAAGCGTTATGACTCCATGCGCAATGAAGTTGGCAGTATACAAACCGATAAAAAAGATACCAGCGAGATAGAGCGCGAACGCGAGGCGCTGAGTAAGGATAAACGTGCACTGGAAACAGAATTGGCCAGTCTGCGCGAACAGCTTGAGTCGAGTGGTGAGTCTGACCCGAAACTGCTGGCAGACAAGGATTCCGAGATCAATCATCTCAGACGAGACGTAGAGCGTTTGATGGATGAGCAGAAATACGCCGAGCAGGAACGTGAATCCGCATTAAACGAAATCAAGGAATTGCAGGCAACAACGGATGACACGGCAACCAACCATGAGCAGATGGAAAGCAAGCTTGCCGAGTTACATTCGGCCAGGGATACGCTGGAAAACAGGTATTCCGAACTCGAGCAGGAACATGACGAGCTGAAGCAACTTTATGTACAGCAGGACTCCAAGCTTAAATCTGCAGATATTTCCATGCAGGATACCAGAACCCAGGTCGAACGTTACGAGCAACAGCTGGCGACACTGGAGGAAAGGCGTGATGAAATGTCTGCGCAACTGGGTGCCATGCAGATACAGCGTGATGAACTGCAGCAGCAACTGATAAAAGAGCAGTCAGGGGGGCAGTCGGCTAACCGTAGCTTGCAGGATCAGCTTGGTCACTTGCAAACCGAATACAACAATTTACAGCAACACGTGGTACAGAATAAACGAGAGAGTGATGCTCATGAGCAGGCCATGCAGGCACAGGAGTCAGCCAATCAGTCTCTGGAGCAGAAACTGGCAGAACAGGAAAGGCATACTCAGGCACTACAGCAGGAACTAAGCAAGTTATCCATACAATCTGATGACCAGATACGACAGTTGCAGGAACTCGACAAAGAACTGGAAGCCAAACAAAGACAAATAACATCTCTACAGTCCAGTCATGGCGACGCGGAAGATCTGCAACAAAATACCGAAAAACTGACGCAAAGTATCGAGTCGCTGGAGGCCGTTAATTCACAAACCCAGTCAAGGCTGGAATCGCTACAGGCCTCTGCTGCCAA
>DRJJ01000273.1 GCA_011052255.1 Gammaproteobacteria bacterium
ACATGTGCCCCTATGCACGATTCCAGAGTGCAATGTTCGACAAGGACACCATGATTGTGGCCTATGACAAAAAACGGGGTGAGGCTGTAAACGGGCGTGCAAAGCTGGTCAAGGGCCGGAAGACCGAGCAGGAGCGACACCAGCAAGGGTATGGTGATTGTGTTGACTGTGGCTTCTGTGTTCAGGTGTGCCCAACCGGAATCGATATACGTGATGGCCTGCAAATAGAATGCATCTCCTGTGCACTTTGCATCGATGCCTGTGACAACATTATGGACAGCCTGGGCTGGCCGCGCGGCTTGATCCGATACGATTCGGAACGAAATCAGGAGGGTGGCAAGACCCGTTTACTGACCGTTAAAAATACGGGTTATGCCGTATCATTATTGATCGCAACCGCCGCGCTGATCTGGAGTATTGTAACCAGCTCTACACTGGATGTTGCGGTGCAACAGGTTCGTCAGCCGCTATACGTTATGTTGTCCGATGGCCAGATACAAAACAGTTATCTGCTGAAGTTGATAAACAAGGACAAGAACCCGATAAAATTAAGTATCTCGATACAGGGACTGGACAACGCCCAACTGGATATCGGGCATATGCGTGCTATCAATGTAGAGGCAGACCAGAGTTTACAGATCAGGTTGAGAGTGCGTATGAAGGCTGATGCATCTCAGGTGCAGGTAGCGTTTAAATTTATTATCGATTCTGCATCTGGTGATCAGCACAAAATCGTCCCCGCTTTCTTTTCCATGCCCAGATAGGTAACAGGTTCTAATATGCTAACAGACTTTTTTTCATTACCCGTTGGCCTGGTTCTGGAAACCATGCTGTTTTTTCTGCTCTATCGTTTGAGTCCGTTAAATGGAGTACAGGCTGCACTGGTCGCGTTGTTACTGACATTGGCCATATTTTTGCCCTACAGCCTTCTGCACTGGAGCAGTATCGACGTATTTGTACTGCATATTACTGTGTTTAGCGTTGCAGCCTATCTGGCCGGTGTTGTAATGCGCGGAGGCAAAGATGTTCGCCGCCGCTTCCACTGGGCTCCGGCACTGATTGTGTTATTTTTTGTTGTGATAATTGTCGTAGACAGCGTTTTCGTTACCATGTCCGTGCGGGGTTTGCCGGATAGCTTGCAAGAAGCCATTTTGCCAGCACCGCGTAGTGAGCATCGTATCAGCACCATCTTCCCCGGCGTGGTGCCAGATAATAATTACCAGAAAGAAAGCCGCTTCAATGCCTATATTTCGCAGCGAGAAGATCAAAAGGCCAGGGCCTGGAAAATACGTAAAGGCTGGCTACAGGGTACACCCGTTGTGGGCCAGGAGGCCGTTTTTCAGGTGCAGCTGCAGGACAGGCAATCACGTCCACTAACAGGGTTGACAATGAAAGGCCGCTTCCTGCGGCCAGCCAATAGCAGACTTGATGTTGATTTCAGTATGAACGAGGTATCGCCTGGTATTTACCGTGTCGCTATTGCATTGTCTGTTGCAGGCGTATGGAATCTACAGCTCAACGCGCTGGATGGCGAAATACAGATGTATGAGATCAAGGCCAGTACGACTATTGCAGATAAATGATTACTATCATCCACTGTAATTTAATACAATGGCTCTGTTGTGTCTGATCCCCATTCCAATTCCTGTTTTCATTGCGGCTTGCCTGTCCCGGTCAACTCACCCTATTTCGTAGAGATTAAAGATCAACAGCAGCCAATGTGCTGCCCTGGCTGTAAGGCTGTTGCGCAGGCGATAGTTGATCAGGGACTGACCGACTATTATAAATACCGTACCGAACCTGCCCGTAACCCGGCCGAACTGGTGCCTGATGAGCTGCAGGAAATGACGCTTTATAACCGGCCCGACATACAGCGGCAATTTGTTTCAATCAAATCAGAAAATGTGCGCCAGGCATCATTGATACTCGAAGGCATTGTTTGCGCGGCTTGTATCTGGTTAAACGAGCGTCATGTCAGTGCGCTGCCTGGGGTACTGGAGTTCAGGGTCAACTATGCATCGCACCGTGCGCAGCTGAGGTGGGATGACAGCCAGATACAGCTGAGTGATATCCTCGAAGCGATAGCCTCTATTGGGTATATCGCCCATCCATTCGATCCGGGCCGTCAGGAGGCACTGTTTAAAAAAGAACGTTCGCAGGCGCTGCGTCGCATTGCGGTTGCTGGCCTGGGCCTGATGCAGGTGATGATGCTGGCAGTGGCCCTGTATGCAGGTGACTATTCAGGCATGGACGAAGGACTGATGCATTTTATGCGCTGGGTGAGCCTGCTGATTACGACACCGGTTGTACTTTATTCTGCGCAGCCCTTTTTCCGATCCGCATGGCGTGATTTACGTCGACTACAGCTGGGCATGGATGTACCGGTCTCGCTGGCTATCGGCGCAGCGTTTCTGGCCAGCGCCTGGGCGACCATCACTGGCGCGGGTGAAGTGTATTTTGATTCCGTCAACATGTTCACTTTTTTTCTGTTGAGTGGGCGCTTTCTGGAGATGCAGGCACGCCACAAGGCAGGCCTGGCTGCGGATGAACTGGTGCGCATCCTGCCGCCCATGGCCACTCGTTTGGGTGAGGGCGAGCCGGTTGAAGTGCTGGTCAGTGAGCTGCTGGTCGGTGACCGGGTACAGGTTAAACCTGGCGGTACTGTCCCGGCTGATGGTGAGGTCGTCGACGGCAACAGCAGTGTTGATGAATCCTTGTTGACCGGTGAGAGCCATCCCGTGTCAGTGAGGTCGGGCGCTAGTGTAGTAGGCGGCAGCATTAACATCGAAAGCCCGCTGGTGGTCGAGGTGAAGCGTATTGGTGAAGATACCGTGCTGGCCGGCATTATCCGTTTGCTGGATCGCGCACAGACTGAGAAACCGCGTATCGCGCAGCTGGCAGACCGAATAGCGGCGTGGTTCGTCGCTGCCATATTGCTATTGGCGATGGCGGTGTTTGCATGGTGGTGGCAACACGACCCGGATCAGGCGTTCTGGATTACCTTGTCGGTACTGGTGGTGACCTGCCCGTGCGCTTTATCGCTGGCCACGCCGGCGGCGCTGATAGCGGGCACCGGCGCACTGACACGCCAGGGCCTGCTCACCACGCGCGCCCATGCGATCGATGTACTGGGTCAGACCACCCACATGATCTTTGACAAGACTGGCACCCTGACCCACGGTCAGCTGAAGCTGGTTGACACCTGTATATTGGGCAAGCTATCCGAACAGCAGTGCATGGAACTGGCCAGTGCATTGGAACAATCATCCGAGCACCCGCTTGCGCGAGCATTTCAACAGCCTAACGCTGTTGAACACCAGGCCAGCGAGGT
>DRJJ01000274.1 GCA_011052255.1 Gammaproteobacteria bacterium
CCAGGCCTCCACACAACGGAAACGATAGATACGCTCTTCGAGTGCATTCCACTTCATGATGTCTTCCATCTGGTAGACACCCGGTTTGTTGACCTCGCCTTCAACCGTGACCGACCAGGGCTTTGGCCTGAGTGTGTGTGCATTTTTAGAAGGATCGCGTTTACCGGTACCAAACTCATAGAAATTATTATAGGTGGTAATGTCTTCCCAGCTGTTGGGATCATCGAGCTGATATTTGTCACTCTGGCTCACGCCGGGCAGTCTGGCAGTCAGGGAACTGGCCGCCGCATTCGCTATTCCCGGCAGCAATGCCGCACCGGTCAGGGCCAGCCCGGCCTGGATAAATTCACGCCGTCTTTTGTACAGCGGGTAATCGGTGACATCTGCTTCGCGCAGTGACTGGTATTTTTTAATCAGCATTATGTGCCTCGGTTGACTCTGATACGCATATACACACTAAGCATAGACCAAACCGGACCGGAAGAGTTCACGAAAATAATTATTTTTTTATTTGTTTTCAGTAACTTAAAAATAAAATGTTATAGAATTGTGATGAATTCGGGGTATTATTACTGATCAAAAGGATGTGGTGAAGAATGAACCGCATCATTACTCCCTGCCACATGCGATGCGGTTCATGCTTCACCACATCTTGCGCTACTAGCTTAACCAGACCCGCGCATTGCGGAACATCCGCATCCACGGGCTGTCTTCGCCCCAGTCATCCGGATGCCAGGAATGCTGTACCGTGCGGAATACCCGTTCCGGGTGAGGCATCATGATGGTGAAACGGCCATCTGTGTTACACAGGCCGGTGATCCCTTCCGGTGAGCCATTTGGGTTGTTTGGATAAATCTCAGTCGGCTGACCCTGAAAATCAACATAACGCATGACGACGCCGGAGGAGGCCTGAAGCTGACCCAGCGTTTCCGCGCTGACAAATTCCGCCCGGCCTTCGCCATGTGCAATCGCTATGGGTATACGGGAACCCGTCATACCCTGCAAAAATAATGAAGGCGAGTCCATGATCTCAACCCGGGTAAAACGCGCCTCAAACTGGTCGGAGCGGTTACGCACAAAATGCGGCCAGTTTTCTGTTCCGGGTATGATCTCGTGCAGGTTAGACATCATCTGGCAACCATTACACACGCCCAGCGCGAAACTATCGTCGCGTGCAAAAAAATCACTAAAGCTGTCACGTGTTTGCGGGTTGAACAATATCGACTTGGCCCAGCCTTCTCCGGCACCCAATACGTCACCATAAGAGAAGCCACCACAGGCAACCAGCCCCTGGAAATCTTTCAGGTTCACGCTGCCGTTATGGATATCGCTCATGTGAACATCAATGCTGTCAAAACCGGCACGATCAAACGCCGCAGCCATTTCGATCTGGCCATTGACACCCTGCTCTCGCAGTATTGCCATACGCGGGCGTACACCACTGGCGATAAAAGGTACCGAGATTTTATCGTCCGCGTCAAAACTTAATTCAGCCGACAGACCCGGTGAGGTGCTGTCTGCTATCGCATCAAATTCCTGTTGTGCGCATAGCGGGTTATCACGCAGGGACTGCATATGATATGTTGTTTCAGACCAGGCTTGCTGCAATGCCACTCGTGTTTCGTTAATTAACATCTTGTCTGGCTGACTCCCGCAACTGAACTCAATCCGGTCATTATCATTGAGGCAGCCGATCACATGGCTGTAATGCCCCAGTCCATTATCATGTAGCAGTTTTAATACCTCATCGGTATCGGAGTGGCGTACCTGTATCACAGCACCCAGCTCTTCACTGTAAAGTGATGCCAGCGGGTCATCACCGAGGTCGTCCAGTTTCACACTCACACCACAGTGACCGGCAAAGGCCATCTCGCAGACCGTTGCAAACAACCCGCCATCGGAGCGATCATGGTAGGCCAGTAACAGCTTGCGCTGATTGAGTTCCTGCACGCTTTCAAAGAAATGTCGCCTCGCCAGAGGATCGTCCAGGTCCGGTGCATGGTGACCCATTTGCTGGTAGACCTGCGCCAGTGCCGAACCACCAAGCCGATTATGGCCCTTGCCCAGGTCGATCAGGATTAGATCGGTATCACCGTGGTCGCAACGTAATTGTGGTGTGAGGGTATGACGAATGTCCTGCACGGTAGCAAAGGCGGTGATAATCAGTGACAACGGCGCGGTGACGGATTTTTCTTCTCCCTGATCCTGCCACACGGTTTTCATGGACATGGAATCCTTGCCTACCGGTATATTGATACCCAGTGCCGGACATAGCTCCATGCCCACTGCCCGCACCGCATCATACAGACCCGCATCTTCACCCGGGTGTCCGGCCGGTACCATCCAGTTGGCCGACAACGCGATATCTGCCAGTGTGTCTATCTGTGCCGCTGCGATATTGGTCAGTGCCTCACCCACCGCCAGGCGTACCGATGCCTGATGATGAATCAGCGCAACCGGGGTGCGTTCGCCCAGGGCCATCGCCTCACCCTTATAGCCCTGGTAGTCGGTTGCCGTAACCGCCACGTCGGCTACCGGCACCTGCCAGGGACCCACCATCTGGTCACGTGCCACCAGTCCGGTAACACTGCGGTCACCAATACTGATCAGAAAGGTTTTATTGGCAATAGTCGGCAAGCGCAGAATACGAAAGGCGGCCTCGCTCGGGTCGATGTCAGTGGTATTTAATTCCGGTTTGCTAAACGGGTGATGGCTAACCTTTCTGAGCATGCGTGGTGGTTTGCCCAACAGGACTTCCAGCGGCATATCGATAGGCTCGTTATCAAAACAGGCGTCACCCAGTCCCAGTTGTCTTTCCTCGGTCGCTTCACCGATAACGGCATAAGGGCATCGTTCACGTTCGCAGATCGCTTCAAAACGTGGCAGGTCCTGTTGCGAGATGGCCATCACGTAACGTTCTTGTGATTCATTGCACC
>DRJJ01000275.1 GCA_011052255.1 Gammaproteobacteria bacterium
CAGGGTTATCTTGAATTCGAAAGTGGCCGATGTTAGATTAAATCCAGATATCACGATCAGGGTAGCAAGTAAAAAATAATAGTTATTTTCGTCTCCCGGTAAAATCACGCTGGGCCAGCATCTTGAATAATACTCAATACTCAATACTCAATACTCAATACTCAATACTCAATACTCATATAGCAAGGAGTTGCAAAGATGAAGTTCAAAAATATTGCCCGACTTATTGTAGTCGCCAGTATCACAGTAACAACCGGCACTGCCCTGTTACTGTGGAGTTCCGGACTCTTTGCCGCAGCCGGCGGCCTTGCGTTTCCGGAGCAGGGCGGCCCGATTTCCGGTACGGCACAGGCAGGGCAGGCGGCGGTGGCTCGTGATGCCTCCACTGCATGGTTGAACCCCGCGGGTCTTACGCGCATCGATAAAACGCAACTCCTGGTCGGCGCACAGATTATTGATTTGAGTGCGGAGTTTAATCCAGACTCGCGCACCACGACGACCGGTTCGGACGGTGGCAATGCAGGTGGCAGCTTCCCGGGAGGGTCGTTTTACCTTGCTGTGCCGGTTAACCAACGGCTGACTGCCGGGTTCAGCTTCACGGCACCCTACGGCTTGCCGCTCGAGTATAAGTCTGACTGGGTTGGGCGATCATATGCGACAGAGCTGGACTTGCTTACGATCAACATCGAGCCTTCATTGGGCTATAAGGTAAACGACTGGGTATCGATCGGTATCGGAATTGATTTCCAGTATGCCGATTTCGAGCAGAAAATGATTGTTCCGGCCGGTCCAGTCGACCTTAATGTGGCGATCGATGGTGATAGCTGGGAGGTTGGTGCTTCTCTGGGGATATTGTTCGAACCCTCCGCAACCACTCGATACGGACTTATCTACCGTACCGAAATGGCTCATGATCTCGAAGGTGATCTCAACACGATTGTTAACCGACAGGTCTCGGCCAGTCAAACGATACCGCAAAGCCTCACCTTTAGCGCCTACCACGAGCTTGATCCGCGCTGGGCGATTCTGGCCGATGTGGGCTGGACTGACTGGAGTGCATTTGATCGCACTGTTATTAATATTAATGGACCAGCCGCGCAACTGGAAAGACACCTGGAATTTTGGGCTGGGTGCGCACTACCGGTATCGCAAGAACTGGCTGCTTATGACCGGCGTTTCGTATGTCAGTTCAGCGGTGTCTGAGACAGACCGAACTCTCGACATTCCGGTGGACAGGCAGTGGCGCTTCTCGCTGGGTTTCGAAAATGAAGAGTCGGGGAAATTTCGCTGGGGTGCTAACTATACCTATGCAGACCTCGGTGATAATGAAGTTGATGCCAGCAATTTCACTGGCCGTGTCGCCGGGAATTTTGACTCGGTCATGCAGATGATTGGCATGTATGGCTCGTGGACGTATTAGTATCAGGTGACCGATACATGCTGCCGAGGCTTTTCCCCTGGACTGGAAATAGAAACTCTTAAGGAGCGAATAATGGCTTGTAGTAAATATTTAAGCACGGCCCTGGTCACCATGCTGGTGTTCATTATGGAAACATCGGTCACCGGGAATGCGCTCGCTGCAACGGCTGGTGGCGGTAATACCGAACCCGCAGTGAGCTCAACCGAAAAACTCGCGCGTGCTGCCCAGAACCCGGTAGCAAGCATGATCAGTTTGCCGTTCCAGAATAATACCAATTTTAATTTCGGGCCCGAGAGCAAGACGCAGAATGTGCTGAATGTCCAGCCGGTGTTGCCCTTCGAGCTGAATGATGACTGGAACCTGATTACTCGCACGATCGTGCCGGTCATCTCGCAGCCAGGATTTGTTCCGGGTCAGGATCGTACGGATGGTGTCGGTGATACGGTATTCACTGCATTTTTATCGCCCAAAGATTCGGGGGAATGGATCTGGGGTGTGGGTCCGGTGGTTTTGATACCGACTTCGAGTAATGACCGCCTGGGTGTGGGTGAGTGGGGCGGTGGTGTCGGTGTTGTGGTGCTGACCATGCAGGGCCCCTGGGTGGTCGGTGGTCTGGTCAATAATGTCTGGTCATCTACCAATGATAGTGGTGCAAAGGTGAACTCAATGACCTTTCAGCCTTTTATTAACTACAACTTCAGCGGCGGCTGGTATGCAACCACATCACCTATTATTACCGCTAACTGGGAAGCCGATAGCGGCAATAAATGGGTGGTTCCGTTAGGTGGTGGATTCGGGCGCATCTTCAAGATAGGTGAGCAGGCTATCAATGCGCAGGTGCAGGCCTTCTATAATGTAGAAAGTCCGGATAATATCGGACCGGACTGGACGCTACGCTTCCAGCTGCAGTTCCTGTTCCCTAAATAGAACGCTGTGAAATAAGAACCTGGTGAGCCTCTGATTAATTGGTAGCCTGGTAGGGCGCAATAACCGCAGGGCATTGCGCCCTACGGTGCTTATTTTTGTCATTTTGCTATAATCATGTGCTTTTACAGACAACTGAATGATCCCTATGTTAATCGTCATATCACCCGCCAAAAAGCTCGACTATGAATCGCAGCCCAAAACCCGCCAGTTCACCACGCCGGATTACCTTGATCAGTCGCAGCTGTTAATCAACCGCATGCGTGATTTCTCCAGCCTGGATATCTCGGAGCTGATGCGCGTGAGCAGCAAGATTGCCGAGCTGAACTTTGATCGTTATGAACAATGGACAGCCGATTTTAGCCCGGAAAATGCGAAACAGGCGTTACTGGCGTTCAAGGGTGATGTTTATACCGGTATGGATGCAGACAGTTTTAGTGCAGCAGATTTCAGGTTTGCACAAAAGCATCTGCGTATCTTGTCTGGCTTATATGGGTTGCTGCGACCACTGGATCTGATGAAGGCCTATCGGCTGGAAATGGGTACTCGACTCGAAACTCTGCGCGGGAAAAATCTGTACGAATTCTGGGGTGAGATAATCACCACAGGCCTGAACCAGCAACTGAAAAAATCAAAGTCGGATGTATTGATTAATCTGGCATCAAATGAATACTTTAAATCGGTGAAACCAGAATTACTTAATGCTGAAATTATTACACCGGCTTTCAAGGAATATAAAAACGGTGACTACAAGATGATTGGCATTTATGCCAAAAAGGCGCGTGGCATGCTGAGTCGATTTATCATCAAGAACAAAATAACTGATTCGCAGCAGATCAGGGAATTTGATCAGGAGGGTTACCGTTTTAACAAAAAACTATCCAGTGGCAATAACTGGGTGTTTACCCGAAAAATTCCGACAAAAGCCTGAATTGGTTTGAGTGCTGCTATGCGCCAGAGAAAAGGGCCATCGGGTGGATCAGGTATGAATGCAGGCCTGCGCATGGTTGTGTGTTGTCTGTTCAGACTGGTTGTTGTTTTCAGCCTCCAGCCAGTTAAGTAACAGGTTCCAGTGTGCAACATCTCTGCTGGCGTGGCTGGATTTAATCTCATGCACTCCGCAGCCCTGTTCGACCGCACGGGTGTATTGCTGGGTATCGCGCAGGCGCGCAATGACCGGGATTTTAAGTGTGGCCAGGAATTTTTCCAGCGCTTTGAATGACAGGGTATTGGTGCGCGTCCGATTGGCGATAATCGCCAGTTTTATGTGTCTTTCGCGCACCTTACACAGCAGGAGAAGGTCCCGGATAAAGTCGGCAGTCGCCTGAATATCAATAGGCGAGGGCAGTACCGGCACGATGATGCAGTTAATGTCTTTGGTTTGGCGTATTAGTTCGTCACCTTTCCGCCCTGCAGGGGTATCGATGATAATACGCTCCACATTCTCCGGTACGCGTAATAACCAGGTTCGGGTGACATTCAGGCAGGATGTGGCTGATGCGTCGACACCGTGGATAGCCGGTTTGTCAGACGGGCGTCTGCTTAACCAGCGTGTACTGGAGCGCTGGTCGTCATAATCAAACAGAGCAGTGCCGATGCCCTGCGCGGCATAGAAGCTGGCCAGGTTGGTTGCGACAGTGCTTTTACCACAGCCGCCCTTGGCGTTGGCAATCAGGATTCGTTGTACACTACCAGACATAAATCACCAAATTTCTCGGGTATGGAAATTATACTACTTATATAAGGGAAGTTCCTTGTCAATTTGGGATACCCCACGTTGCTGCATTTTAGCCTGATTTTGGTTCTGGTTATGAAAATAGGGGTAATAAAAACACCTGTTAAAGCAATTATAGTAATAATAGTGAAAGAACGCATGGCCTGGACTCCGGATATAGTCAGATAGCCATATTCGGCTTATGGCAGGCAACTCTGTATTCCCAGCGCGCCAATGTGTTATCACTAACACCCTATCGGCACTGAGCAGAATATCTGCAGTAGAGACACCAGAGGGTTAATTGGAGTTAGCGTGAAAGTATTATGGGGTAGACGGGTGCCTGCGAGGGTGATGTTTGAAAAAATCCCAGACAATATCGGTAGCAGAAACTGTCATATCGGGTTCGTCCAGCAAGGCATACTCTACCCGCCAGCCATTGCGGACCTCTGATGCCCATGCATGTCCCATACCTTCCAGGGTATAGAGCTCTACTGCGGTTTTGTCACAGGCAAACTGGTAACGTGTGGTGCTTTTAGAAATCTTGCTGGATCGGGCCTGCCCGGAATGACATGATGCTGCCTGCATCCAGTATCGTAAGGACATTTCGACTGAAATGTCAGTGCGTTCGGCAAATGCCTTACTGCCCTGACCGCCATCGTAGGGTATCTGCTGATCGGCCAGGCCATGCATGGTAATCAGCGGCAGTGTTCTGACTGGCGCGGGAATACGAAACTCCGGTTCATCTGGCCCGGCTCTGCCTCCGATGGTCGCTGACAGCGGGGCAATTGCGGCAAGTACATCCGGCATTGCAGCGCCCAGACGATAGGCCAGCATGCCACCATTTGAAAAACCTGCCACATAAATACGGTGTTTATCAATATGCAGGCGTTCGACCAGTTTGAGTATAAGCTCACGTACAAAACCTACATCGTCCACCTGCTTCTCCAGTGCATAAAAGCAGCAGTGGCCACTGTTCCAGGTATAAAATCGGTCGTGGGTGTAGCCAGTTCCTTGTGGATAGACAACGATAAAGCCTTCGGTCTCTGCTTTTCTTGTCATGCCGGTGCGTTCTTCAAACATGGCCGCATTGCCGCCGCCGCTGTGCAGCATAATCACTACAGGTAACTTTTTCTGCTCATTCCAGTTCGACGGGATATAAAGATTGTACTGACGCAGGCGATTATCGTAAGGCAGGGTTAGCTCATAATGCGTAGCTGCTCGTAGCTGTTGCTGCTCAACAGGCTTGACAGCAACCGGGCTGGCGCAACCGCTAGCCACGATTACAAGAAGGAATACTGAGAATCGCAAGATCATAGGGCCTGGATTATTCAAGTGTGAATGGGTTTGTTCGCATAAGTGTAGTTACAGCAGGTAGTTTAGAATAATTGTCTGCTGCGCCCATCATTGTTACATAGTATTCTATTCGAGCAGGTTTATCTAATGACGGCATCACATAAAATGTCGGTGTATGGTTTTCCAGATTATCCGGAACAAGCTGAGCCGTTGTTGGCTATTCGTGCGTTGGGTATCTCAATATCCGAATGCTGCCCGGAGAATATCCCACAGGGTTCTGGCTATATAAAACCAGGCGACCAGGCCGGTAAACAAGACCGCCCCTGAAAAAAGTAGCGATAGTGATGAGTAAAGCATATTCTTCTTTGTCACGGCAAAATCTCCATTTTCATTTACCTGAACAATAGCGGTAGAGCTGCGTTGACGGGTAATCCCTTTGTGACGTGTGCTTATCCTTGCGTGACACCTGGTTCGGGTGTTGGCAAGTGACAGGATTGCTGTCATGCTAATGTTTTTGGTGAACAGGGCTGCTTACATGTACCGATTTGTTTTGTTGTTATGCGGGTTGTTAGTTAGCGTGGGGGTATTAGCCGGTCAGGAGTTACCGGATTACCCGATACAGAAATTATCCCGGCATGTGTATGTCATACACGGGCCTGTTGGCTTGCCCAATCCGAAAAATCAGGGCTTTATGAATAACCCGGTGGTAGTGATAACGGCTGCCGGTGTCGTCGTGATCGACCCGGGTTCCAGTTTGTACAGTGGGCGTATGGTGTTGCGTCAACTACGCAGTATCAGCAGTAAACCCGTGACACATGTGTTTAACAGCCATATTCATGGTGATCACTGGCTGGGAAATCAGGCTATACGTGACGCCTACCCGAAAGTAAAAATCTATGCACACCCGAGAATGATAGAAGAAGCAAAGGCCGGCGGCGGCGATTCCTGGGTCAAGATAATGGAAAGAGTGACCAGGGGTGCTACGGCTGGTACGCGTCCCGTTTACCCCACTCATGCGTTAAAGGATGGTCAGCTCATCAAGGTGGGCGGCATCAGCTTTCGGGTCTACCTGGGTAAGCACCAGCACACCATGACCGATGCAATGATCGAGGTGGTTGAAGATTCAGTAATGGTGACTGGCGATAACGCACTGTATACGCGAATCGGCAGTATGGATGATGGCAGTTTTCGCGGTAACATCGCTGCGCTCGATCTTGCGATCAAATTAAACAGCAAGGTCTATATCCCCGGACATGGTCCCAGTGGTGATGCCAGTGTTATCAAGCCATACAAAACCTACCTGGAAACGGTTTACAACATGGCCTCCAGGTTGTCTGAAGATGGCCTGGCCGATTATGAAATGAAAGGGAAAATAGCAGCAAAACTCAAAGCCTATTGGGACTGGGCAGGGTTTGAAATAGAGTTTGGCAGGCACATCAGTCTGGCAGTGCTGGAGTATGAGCAGGCCGGGTTCTGAATAAATACGGGCATCAGGATCACAGGAACATTTGATGAAACAACAAGGTGCAGGCATGGAAATCAATACTGGCCCGTCACAGGGCACAGCCTTTCTCCAACTGGGTTTTCGTCCATTTTTTGCCGGGGCAGCGGTATTTGCGATTGTATCGATTGCCGCCTGGATGGGTGTGTACCAGCATGACTGGCCGCTGGTGCCGGCTGGTATGCCTGCATCACTCTGGCATGCGCATGAATTAATATTCGGCTATGCGCTGGCGGTTATTGCCGGGTTTTTACTGGCGGCGGTTAAAAACTGGACTGGAGAGCAGACCGTGCAAGGATATAGCTTGCTGGTATTGTTCATGTTATGGATGTTTGCGCGTCTGGCATTTCTGGCCTCCTCAATTGTCCCGATGCAGGTGACGGCAATTCTGGACATTTTGTTTTTACTGGGTGTGCTGGTAGCCATTGCGATTCCGGTGGTCAAGGCTCGTCAATGGAAGCAGCTTGGTATCGTTTCCAAAATACTGCTCATGCTGATATTCAATGGCATCTTCTATCTGGCGGTATTGGCATCCGACCCGGTGCTAATGGGGCAGGCGGTGTATTTTGGTCTGTACCTGGTGCTGGCATTGATCTTCGTGATGGCGCGCAGGGTAATCCCTTTCTTTATTCAGAATGGCGTTGATTACCCGGCCAAGTTAAAAAACCCGTTATGGCTGGATATCAGCAGTCTGATCCTGTTTGTATTATTTGCCATTTTCGAGGTGCTGGATCTCAGTGAGCTGGCTACCGGTGTGCTGGCTGGCTTGCTCGCCTTGTTGCACGGTATACGACTGTTTTTCTGGTATACGCCGGGTATATGGAAGAAACCGCTGTTGTGGGTGCTATATCTGGCCTATAGCAGTCTGGTAGCGGGCTTTGTGCTGAGTGCGGCCACGGCCTTCATGGGCATATCTTTCCTGCTTGCGGTGCACGCCTTTACCGTAGGTGGGATAGGGCTGCTGACATTGGGCATGATGTCACGGGTTACGCTGGGGCACACCGGGCGCAATGTCTTCGATCCGCCATCTGGTCTGGGTGTCATGTTTGCCTTGATGCTGGCTGCTGCGATTGTACGCGTGCTGTTACCACTGATTGATATGTCGCGTTACTCTATCTGGGTAGCGGTATCCCAATGGCTCTGGATACTGGCCTTTTCCTTATTTTTACTACGCTTCTTGCCTATGCTGATCAATCCGCGTGTTGATGGCCGTCCGGGCTAGGTTTTTTCAATGTGGCTGGATAAAACCACCGCGCTTTTCTATTTTTTATGGTCTAGTCTTGAGGGGTCTGTCCATAGTCACAAATCAGTTATAAAAAGTAAAAATGAGTGGGTGTACTTGACCTGCGTCAATGTGCCGTACACAACTATATTATAATTTACTCATTAAGAATTAATCTAAAGTTCTTCAAGAATAATGACCATCCAGCATGGAGGAGTGTTGTAATGCATATGAATCGACTCTACAGGGTATTGATCCTGTTACTGGGCATAGCCCTGGCATCCTGTTCACAGGATGACCAAGCCTCAGCCACTGAAAAGGCAGTAAAATCAGAGACTTCTGCTGTGGGCGGTAGCAAGAACCTGAGTGGCGGAGTAATCAGTACCGCTGAGGCAGCGCCTGCCAAACAGTCCCCGGAGCTGGTTCAGAAAGGTAAGGAACTGTATGGGCAGAACTGCATCTTCTGTCATCAGCCTGATGCGATCGGCAAGCCGGGTATCGCACCGTCGCTGACCAATCAGGAGTTTCTGATGACGGCCTCCGATAAATTCATCATGGGCACGATACGCGACGGGCGCGCTGGAACCGGTATGCCACCGTTTGCCCATCTGGGCAGGTCAGGTGTAGAAGCGATACTGGCGTTCCTGCGTGATCATGCCAAACGGCCGAACATTTCTGCAAAAATAGACAAGGAAAAACAGGTGCATGGCGATGAGCGCCTCGGCAAGCTCTGGTTCGATCAGATATGCAGCACTTGTCACGGCATGAATGGTGATGGCTATGCACGTGGGGGCACGGGTACTGCGATAGGTAAGGTCGGCTTCCTGGGCAAGGCCAGCGATGGATTTATCCGCGAGACCATCAAGGTGGGCAGAACCAATACACGTATGCTGGGCTTTAGCGGCCCGGATGGCATGGCCAACATGGCGGATAGTGAGATTGAAGAT
The DNA here is from genome assembly GCA_011052255.1 of Gammaproteobacteria bacterium. GTDB lineage: Bacteria > Pseudomonadota > Gammaproteobacteria > DRJJ01 > DRJJ01 > DRJJ01. The sequence continues at coordinate 9,022 of DRJJ01000275.1, forward strand.
GTGATTGCCTATCTGCGCACAGTACCTAGCAAGTAACGGAGATTATAAATAATGAAACGCTTTAAAATTAATCGTCGCGATTTCCTCAAATCCAGCACCTTCATCACGGGCACAGCTGCGGCTGGAACCAGTCTGTTTGTCGGTAACAATCCGGAACTGGAGGCCGCTACCACACCGGCATCGTCCGGACAGGTGACACGTACGACTGCGCTGGCACAATGCCCTTATTGTGGTGTTGGCTGCGGCACCATTATCCAGGTTGAAAATGGCAAGATCGTTTCAATGCGGCCAGACAAGGATCATCCAACCAATTATGGCCTGCAATGTATCAAGGGCCTGACCGCCGCCGAGCCGATTTATGTTGACCGCATGGAAGGCGACCCGTATGTGCGCAAGGATGTATGGGCAGAATGGCAAAAGCCCAACCATGGTGATCTGGAATATATCAGCAAGACCAAGGGTTCGTTCGACGAAGAGCACTTTATTCGTGTTCCGTATGAAGAAGCTTCTGAAATGACAACCCACAAGATTGCTCATTTCGCGAAAAAGTACAGCGGCAATTCAATCGCATTGTATGGTTCCGGCCAGCTTACGATGGAAGGCCAGTACCTGGAAAACCTGTTCATGAAAGGCGTACTGGGTTCCAACACCATTGAAGCCAATGCACGCATGTGCATGACCTCTGCGGTAACCGGCTACTTTGCAACACTGGGTTCCGATACCCCGCCGCTGGCCTATGAAGATATTGAGCTGAGCGACATGATTATGCATTTTGGTCACAATGCGCGTGAATCCCATCCGATAATTTTCTGGCGTGCAGCCGATCATAAGCGCAACAAGGATATCCCGACCGTAGTGGTTGACCCGCGTTATACAGGGACGGTCAGGGGTTATGAGGATATCAACAAGGAAAACTCGGTGCATGTGCCGATCCTGAATGGTGATATCAGCTTCCTGAATTCAATTGCCCATGTGTTGCTCAAGGAGCACCCGGATGTGATTGACTGGAAATTCATGAAGGAACACTCCACCGGCTGGAAAGAATATACCGAAGGTGTACTGGCAAAATACAGCCCGGAGCAGGTGCAGGATCGTATGGGTGGCGAGAATCACGACGTTCCGCCAGAACTGATCCGTAAAGTGGCCGCATTATTTGCCGATGCAACACGCAAACGTCTTGCGCGCTCCAAGGGCAAGCAGGAAGGCAAGGGTTACGGTGGTGTAATCATTATGTGGGGCATAGGCTATAACCAGCACATACATGGTCAGCACAATACGATAGCGATTGTAAACCTGTTGACTATGACTGGTAACCTGGCAAAACCTGGTTGTGGTCCGTTCTCAATGACTGGCCAGCCCAATGCAATGGGTGAACGTTTTACCGGTGGTCTGACCGGACGTCTGCCATTCAATATGCCATTAACCGATGACAAGCACCGCAAAAAAATTGCCAAGGCCTGGAATGTACCGGAGGCAAATCTGATCAAGGCGATGAAGGCCAAAAACCCGGGTTATGCGATAGGCATGATGGAGCGTGCGCTGAAAGATGATGTAAAGGCCATGTTCTTTGTGTACGCGACACACATTGACCTGCCAGATCAGGATAATCTGATCCGCCCAGCATTGTTGAAAACATTCAATGTGGTGCAGGAA
>DRJJ01000276.1 GCA_011052255.1 Gammaproteobacteria bacterium
CAAAAAGCGAGCAAGGGAAGTTGGCAGCACACACCGATGGACAACCGGCGGCACAACTCGATGACGAGCAGGCATCTGAAGATGAACTCATTCCAGATCCTGAATCCGAACTGGATCCGAGCGTTACGCGTGGTGTATTTATGGAGCTGTTTACGATTATGAAACCAACGGCTGTTTCAGCAAACGAGGACAGGTCAGTAGCCGATGACGGCACATATTCACAGAGCAGGGAGGTAATACAGTGAGTTCTTCAGCAAGGGGCCAATCAGAGCGACGGGAATATTTCCGCATAACAGACGATGTGACGCTCAGGGCCCGAAAAATTGAAAACGAAGATGATATGGAAATGTTACGCGGCAGGTTGTGTGATGCTATTCCGGACCAGTTTATGCTGGCTGCCAGTTTCATCTCCCAGAGCGCAGATATGCAACGCCTGTTGCATAACATGCCAGCTAAGTCACATGATCTGACTGCCTATCTCGCCAGACTGGATAACAAGCTAAATCGACTTGCGCAGCATATGGTGCTAGACAGCATGCATGTTGAAGAACGACCGCTGGAAGCCGTAAACCTGAGCGCAGGCGGTGTTGCCTTCCATGGCGAAGCTGGATTCAGTATTGATGACATGCTGGAAATGCGTATGGTTCTCTACCCTGATCTGGTCGGCATACTGGCGATAGCCAGAGTGGTAGGGTGCGAGCCGGAAACCACTGGCGGGTTTCAGATTGCGGTTGAATTTAGCGAGATGCGCGAACGTGATCGTGACCTGCTGGTCAAGCATGCCATTCACCGTGACACAATGCTGCGGCGCAAGGAGCGCGAAGCGGAAGGGTAGGCGCTGCTGCGAGCCTTTAAATAAGCACCAACCGGGACAGGTTTATTTTTTAGCCTTGGGAGGCTGAAATGCGCCAGCTCCCGAGAAATCACCTTCATCAAACAGGAAGCCGAGCATGTGTTGTTCGATCAGTTCCAGACTGCGCGGGTCGGCCGTGTTCAGGCCATTTTCATTTATAATCATGGTAAGTTTTTCGAGCCACTGGTTCCAGCCTTCTGACGAAACATTTTCGTAGATGCGCTGGCCCAGATCGCCAGGGTGAGGGGGGTGATCCAGCCCCGGTGCTTCTTTTTTTAGTACAACACACGTAACCATGCGACTCACGGCAATTTCCTCACTCATTTAGTTCCAGACAGCGCATTCTAGCATTGATTGCGTGGATAGTAACCATATGATTATGGTGTGTTTAGTGGTTTGAAAGCGCTAGACTGGCCGCAGCACGGCCAGCAAGATGATACCCACCATAAACAGCACCGGCACCTCATTGAACCAGCGGAAATATACATGGCTACGTGTATTCCGATCATCCCTGAAGGCGAATACGTGCATGCCGCAAAGCAGGTGATAAATAACCAGCAGCGCAACCAGCACCAGTTTCAGTTGTAGCCATAAATGGCCGCCAAATGCCGCCCAGGCACCCTCTGACAACATCCATTGCCCAAATAGCAGGGTCAGTATCATGCCGGGTGTCATGATGCCAAAAAACAGCTTGCGTTCCATGATTTTGAATCGATCGTTCGAGATGCTGTCGTCACTCATGCTGTGATATACAAACAGGCGTGGCAGGTAAAACAACCCGGCAAACCAGGTGACCATGAAAATAATATGTAGCGCTTTAAGCCAGAGCATAGAGGCTATCCTTTTTTTTGAGTGTCAGGAAGCAGGGCAATAATCTGATCGCGCAAGGCCTTCATGTCCAGCAGGCCGGTTTTGCGAAATACTATTTTGTTATCCGAACTAACCAGGATGGTGGTGGGTGTAATCATTTTTCTAAGTTTAAAGGCACTGGCTACTTTTTTTTGCACATCCATGACGATCGGGTACGGGATGTTACGTTGTGCTACCAGTCTGGCTACCTGCACAGGTGGGTCATAGTACATGCTAACGCCAATGATCATCAGGCCTCGTGGTTGCAGTTCCTGGTAGAGCTTAACCAGTTCTGGCTGTTCCTTCAAACAAGCGCTACAGGTCGTTGCCCAGAACACAACCAGTGTGGGTGCGTTGCGCGTATGCAGTTCAATGACCTCGCCCGTAGCGGTTTGCATCTGAATGTCAGGCGCTGTATTGCGAATGTAGCCCATACTCAGTCCAAGCAACACGCCTGCGCTGGTCAGGATCAACACCAGTGTGGCGATGGTTTTGTTCGATGCCTGTTTCATAGGGTCTAGAGTGTACGATCGTTCACGGGTGGTTCGGGTTCAGCGGGTTTTTCGTCTTTCCTGGCCAGGTCAAGAAACGGTAGTGCCAGCGCCTGGTAGATGGGTTCAGGGCAGATGATGCGGGAGATGGCATAGGCAATAAAAGAGGCCGCCATAATAGGCAATAACAGCGTCTGGTTGGCCGTCATTTCCATCACAATAACAATCGCCGTAATAGGCGCCTGAACCACGGCTGAAAAATACGCCACCATACACAGAATGACAATGGCTTCTGAGGGTATGGAGGTAAACAGGCTGGCCATATTGCCGCCTATACCGGCACCGGCAGCCAGAGATGGGGCGAATATGCCACCCGGAATGCCACTCAGATAGGAGGCGATGGTAGCGATAATTTTCAGTATTGCGTACGAGCCGCTCATTTCACCTTCGCCGGTCACCAGTACGCGGGCCTCATCATAGCCGGTACCATACGAAGTACCACCGGATGCCAGCCCGATAACCGCTATGGCTATGCCGCATATCGCGGCGATGAGTAACGGGCGGCGCCGGTGCCAGGGAGCTATCCAGCGACTGCCACGGATCAGAAGCAGGCTAAACAGCCCGCCTGCCAGGCCGCCGGCTATGCTGACGGCCAGGATCGCCAGCCAGGCGCTGCTCATCAGGTTAAGTTCTGCCTGCGACACGCCGAAGTAGGTATAGTTGCCTTGCAGCGCAACGGCGGTGATACCAGCGATAATGACAGCGGTTAGCAAGGTGCCACTGGAGCGTTGTTCATAGGAGCGGCTCATTTCCTCGATTGCGAAAATAATACCCGCTAGCGGGGTGTTGAACGCAGCCGAGATTCCAGCTGCACCACCAGCCAGAATCAGGCCGCGCTCAAGATATTCAGCCGGCAGGCGCACCAGGCGGCCAAGTGAGAACATAATCGCAGCGCCGATATGAACGGTAGGTCCCTCGCGACCGATAGAGGCCCCGGACAACAGTCCCATCAGGGTTAGCAATATTTTGCCGAATGCAATACGAAAGGTGAGCAGGCTGCGCCGATAGGTTGAATTAGTCATTTCGATAGCAGCGATGGCCTGCGGGATACCGCTACCTTGAGCACCCGGGAAGAACTTCTGATTAAGCCATGCAATCAGCACCAGACCGGCCGGAGCCAGGATCAAGGTGGATAGCTCGGAGATATTCATCAGCTGCTTATGCAGATGGTTGGCGTATTCACTGCCTTGTGCAAACAGGGCTGCAGCCAGGCCAACCAGTATCGCACCGGTCCAGAAAACCAGACGACCGTGCCAGGCCCGTGCCGAGATCAGATCTTTTCCTGTGTGCTTAATGTGCGAAAACATTTTGTTATAATACTCTAATATAATGAAATATATGAAAAAAGCTTGACCTGAAATAAATAATGGTTTAGATTTCCAATAGCTTTTATATATCTATAAGACATAAGTGCTAAAAGCTGTCAGGTATAACTATAATGATAAGAATCACCACCAATTGAGCGACTTCGGTCGCTTTTGTTTTTTCTGCCAGAGCTTAATTGTTTATCTGTCCTTTCGCCCAATTGATAAAGTCGATAATATGGGTTCCTTATTATGACGTATCAGGCAAGGTTAGCGGTAAATTTTAATGATAAAAGCAGGAATAGTTGGCGGTACCGGTTACACAGGCGTTGAGTTGCTGCGCTTGTTATGTGCGCATCCCGAGGTTGATCTGGCGGTTATTACATCGCGAGCAGAGGCCGGTCGGACCGTGTCTGATTTGTTCCCCAATCTGCGTGGTGCCTGTGATCTGGCATTCAGTGAGCCGGATGTCAATGTCCTGACCACCTGTGACGTGGTGTTTTTTGCGACCCCCAACGGTACCGCGATGACGCTGGTGCCTGCGCTGCTGGATGCCGGTGTCAGAGTGGTGGATCTGGCTGCAGACTTTCGTCTCAAGGATGCAGCCGAGTGGCAGCACTGGTATGGAATTGAGCATGCCTGCCCGGAATTACTGGGCGAGGCGGTGTACGGCTTGCCGGAACTGAACAGAGAGATGATCCGCGATGCGCGCCTGGTTGCCAATCCGGGTTGTTATCCTACTGCTGTGGCACTGGGTTTTTTGCCACTGATTGAAAAACAACTGGTTGATCCGGGACAATTGATAGCCGATACCAAATCCGGTGTCAGCGGTGCCGGGCGTGGCGCCAGCGTTGGTAGCCTGCTGGCCGAAGCCAGCGAAAACATGAAGGCCTATGCGGTATCCGGGCATCGTCATCTACCGGAAATTCGCCAGACACTGGAGTCTGTAGTTGGCATACCGGTGGGTTTGACCTTTGTCCCGCATCTGACGCCGATGATACGCGGCATACATGCTACTTTGTACGCACGGCTATCTGAGCCGGCTGATCTGCAACAGTTATACGAAGAACGCTATATCGACGAACCATTTGTCGATGTTCTGCCTGCCGGCAGCCATGTTGAAACCCGCACGGTGCGGGCCAGCAATTACTGTCGGTTGGCCATACACCAGCCGCAGGGCCGCGATACGGTAGTGATCTTGTCTGTGATCGATAATCTGGTCAAGGGTGCTGCCGGGCAGGCAGTACAGAATATGAATCTGATGTTTGGTCTGGAAGAAGAACTGGGGCTGGGCGCAATAGCCGTTCTGCCATGAAAGAAGTCCCCCAGGCAAAATCAAGGTTGGTAGTGCGCACGCATGAGCCCTGGCGCGTGCGCGTAGTTATTGGCGCCGTGGTTGTGCTGTTACTGGGCACGGCCTGGATGATGTTCAACTACGGGCACAAACATGCCGGTTTTGATAGCGCTGCTTATTCTCGTGAGCAATCCGAATGGGAAAGTGAACAGCAACGGCTGGAGAACCAGATTTCCGAGCTGCGTGCTAAGGTGGCACGACTGGAGATAGCCGGCCAGGTGTCAAAACATGCCGCACTGCTGATTCGGGATGAACTGGCACAGCAACAGCTGGATAGTCAGTCGATGCGCGAGGAACTGGCTTTTTACCGTGGCATCGTTTCGCCCGAGCAGGGTCGTAATGGCCTGTATATTCATACCGTCCAGCTGGTACCGGGCAAGCAGGAACGAGAGTACCTGTACAGTCTGACAGTAATCCACAAACAGGGGCTGAAAAAGCGGCACCGCCGGATTACCGGTACGCTGGATTTCAAGCTGGAAGGCAAGCAGGCAGGTAAACAGGTCACTTTGCCATTATCGGCATTACAACCAGGGCGCAAATTACCGATTACGCTCAGTTTCAAATATTTTAACCGGGTGAAGGGTCGGTTGGTGCTACCAGAAGGTTTTGAGCCTGAAACTGTCGTTGTCACCATCAAACCGAAGCGCAAAAAGATCAATGGTGATACCAAACGACAGCCCTGGCGTATCAGGTCACTCACAAAACAGGGCTGAGGTTCTGGAATTGTCAGCACGCACCTGTCAGAATGAGGGTAATGCGCAAGGTCGTTAGCGCGATAGTCAAAAGCAGGGAAAGTCAGTGTTTTCTCTGCTACCCATGCTGCTGTATATGAAAGGAGATCGCTATATGTTTGGAGGACGCAAGGGGCACCGGACAGAACGTATTGATACGTTGGTCGGGCAAAACACAGAAGTCACCGGAGATGTCGTATTCAACGGAGGCTTGCATATTGATGGCACCGTGAATGGCAATGTCCAGGGCGCCGATGGCAGTGATTCAGTGCTGACCATCAGCGAGAATGGTTGCGTGACAGGCGAAGTACATGTGCCGCATATTATCCTGAACGGGAAAGTGACCGGTGATGTCTATGCTTCTGAACGCATCGAATTGGCTGCCAGGGCCAGGGTGCAGGGCAATGTCTATTACAATCTGATTGAAATGGCCATGGGTGCTGAAGTCAATGGCAGCCTGGTACATCAGGCGCAGGTACAGCCTGGCACGAACCGCAGCGACAAGAAAAGCATGGTTGAACCGGCCATGCAGACTGTTGGTAGTTCAGACTAATATACTTGACTAAATTGATCGGGTAAGACTATTATAAGCGTTTATTGATTCGTATTGAGCGGAGAGTTTTATGAGCAGTGTACAGATAGAAACTGCCAGCCCGATTACCTTCACAGACAGCGCAGCGCAAAAAGTGCGCAGGTTGATTGAAGAAGAGCACAACGAAAAGTTGATGCTAAGGGTTTATGTGTCCGGGGGCGGTTGTTCCGGTTTTCAGTATGGCTTTGATTTTGATGAAAACTCCAATGAAGGCGATGTAACCATTGAAAATGACGGGGTAAAGCTGCTGGTAGACCCTATGAGCTTTCAGTATCTTGCCGGTGCCGAAGTCGATTTTATCGATGACTTACAGGGTGCCCGTTTTGTCATTAACAACCCCAATGCAACCACTACCTGTGGTTGTGGTTCATCGTTCTCTGTCTGATAATAATCGTTACGCCTGATGAGCTATACAGGACGCATGCGTCCTGTTTTTATTATAAAGCATTGAATGTGCAGTTAAATATATGACTGCCGAATCTTTGTTATCCTTACGAACCATTTACATGTAATTTTACATTCTTTGATACGGGCCTGAGACGAAGCTGTTTGGTCCAGAGGATATGAGATGAGTGAATACCTGCCCGGTCTTGCCGGTGTACCAGCAACTAAATCAAATATATCGGATATCGACGGAGAGAAGGGCATTCTGGCGTACCGGGGTTATTCGATAGAAGAGCTGGCCCAGAAAAGCACCTTCGAGGAAACCACGTTGCTGCTGCTGGATGGTAACTTGCCGACTGCGGCAGCCCTGGCAGAGTTTGATCACGAGATACGGCAAAATCGTATAGTGAAATACCAGATCCGTGACCTGATGAAAACCCTGCCGGCCAGCGGTCATCCAATGGAAATGCTGCAAACCGCAATAGCCAGTCTGGGTATGTTTTACCCGGGCCAGGAATGTCTTACCGGTGCGGATGTATGTGAGGACCTGAATTATGTCCATAACATGACCGTCAAGATCATTGCACGCATGGGCACAATTGTGGCCATGTGGGAGCATATCCGTAGTGGTTATGACCCAATCGTGCCGCGCGAAGATTTAACTTACGCAGAAAACTATCTTTACATGCTTACCGGCGATGAACCCGACCCGGAGCTGTCGCGTATCCTGGACTTGTGTCTGGTGTTGCATGCCGAACATACCATTAATGCATCTACCTTTGCAGTGCTGGTCACGGCTTCTACCCTGTCCAGCCCCTATAGTGTGATTGCGGCGGCGATCGGCACCTTGTCCGGTCCGTTGCACGGCGGAGCGAATGAAAAGGTGGTGACGATGTTGCGCGAGGTCGGCTCGCCTGAAAATGCGGCAGCTTATATAGATAAGCGTCTGGCTAACAAGGAGGTTATCTGGGGTATGGGTCACCGGGAATACAAAACCAAGGATCCACGCGCCAGGATACTGGAAAATGAAGTGAATAAACTGATTGAAAAACGGGGTGGCGGTGTGAACCCGTTGTTTGAAACAGCCAAGGCAGTTGAAAAAGTGTGTGAAGATCGTCTGGGTGAGAAAGGGGTATACCCAAATGTGGATTTTTACTCCGGCGTACTGTATCTGG
>DRJJ01000277.1 GCA_011052255.1 Gammaproteobacteria bacterium
AATGGTGAAAATTACGAAGAAGCGATCAAGTATTTTGGAATACTGGAAACCCGCTATCCGTTTGGGCGTTATGCCCGCCAGGCGCAGATAGAAATCGCCTATGCCTATTACAAGTTCGATGAGCCTGATACTGCCCTGGCTGCCGTTGACCGCTTCATGAAATTGTACCCGACGCACCCGCATGTTGATTATGCCTACTACCTGCGTGGCATTATTAATTACAATCGCGGCTTTACCCTGATCGAACGATTTTTCCCTCAGGATCCAGCCAGCCGTGACCCGGGGGCTGCTAAACAGGCCTTTTTCGACTTTCAGAAGCTGATTCAGAAATTTCCGAACAGCCACTATGCACAGGAAGCCAAACTGCGCATGCTTTACCTGCGTAATAATCTCGCTAATTATGAAATTCTGGTGGCACGCTATTATATGAAACGTAGTGCCTATGTGGCTGCTGTTAACCGCGCAAAATATGTACTGGAACACTATGACCGGTCTGCTGCAGTCTACAACGCACTGATTATTATGGCCGAGGCTTACGACAAACTGGATATGCCGGATCTGGCGAAAGACACCAGACGCGTATTTGCCAGCAGCTACCCGAAAGATTACCAACAGCTGAAAAGATCAAAAAGGTGGTGGAATATTTTCTAGGCTGAGAATCAGCACATCTGCTCATGGCTTCCCGGCCAGTCCTGAAGAACACTTTCGGCGTCAGGGCAACCTCACCCATTAAATAGCGTCTTTGTTCGTCTCGCCGGTGCGAATACGTACAACCTTGCCGACGTCGGTAATAAAGATCTTGCCATCGCCGATCTTGCCAGTACGTGCAGCGGTCAAAATAGCGTCAACACAGGCATCTGCCTGCTCAGCGTTAACGACGATTTCAATTTTCACCTTGGGAAGAAAATCAATAACATACTCGGCACCCCGGTATAGCTCTGTATGCCCTTTCTGACGACCGAAACCCTTGACTTCGGTTGCCGTCATCCCCGTTATACCAAGCCCGGACAAGGCCTCGCGTACATCGTCAAGCTTGAATGGTTTTATGATTGCTTCTATTTTTTTCATCATGCCAACCCTTGTTATTAATGCAATCTTACGGTTTATCCCTCTGAGCGTCAAAATCGAGATGTGCCGATATTTACTGGTTCTCTGGAGCTAACGCAGAATTATCCACTTATCACAACAACTTGCCAAAACCTGAGGTAATCGGGTAACGCCGGTCTCTGCCAAACGCTCGGCCGGTAACCCGTACACCTGGCGCTGCCTGCCTGCGCTTGTATTCATTCAGGGTGACCAGACGAATAACCTTATGTACATCAGTCGCATCGAAACCCGCTTCGATAATCTCCTCGGCGCACTGATCGTGTTCTACGTACCGTTCCAGTATCGGGTCTAGGATATCATATGCCGGTAAATTATCGGTATCCTTTTGATCTGGTGCCAGTTCTGCCGAAGGTGGTCGTTCAATCACACGTTCGGGAATGACTCTTCCCAGTCCGTTTCTGTAATTGGACAGCCGATATACCAGGGTTTTGGGTACGTCTTTCAAAACACTGAAACCACCAGCCATATCGCCGTACAGGGTCGCATAGCCCACTGCCATCTCGCTCTTGTTTCCGGTTGTCAGTACGATTCGGCCCATTTTGTTGGAAATCGCCATCAGCAAGACACCGCGACAGCGTGCCTGAAGGTTTTCCTCAGTGGTATCGACTGGCAAGTCTTTAAACAATGGCGCCAATGCTTCAGAAAAGGCCTCAACAGGCTGCTCGATAGGGATAATGTCGCATTGCACACCCATTATCCTGGCCTGCTCCTGCGCATCCTGGATACTCATATCCGCCGTGTATCGTGACGGCATGGATACCACCTGGACTCGCTCGGGGCCGAGCGCATCCACCGCAACGGCCAGTGTTAGTGCCGAATCAATACCGCCGGACAAGCCGATAACCGCGCCGGGGAAGCCGTTTTTATCAACATAATCGTGCACCCCAAGCACCAGTGCGCGATAGGCTGATTCGTCGTCACTGGGTAATACAGCACATTCTCCCACCTGCACGCGAATACCTTCAGCGACACGCATGCAATCCACCGGCGTCAGCGCCTCTTCAAAGGATGGTGCCCGGCAAGCCAGTTCACCGCTAGCAGATAATGCAAATGATGCACCATCAAAAACAAGTTCGTCCTGGCCACCAACCTGGTTTACATAAACGATTGGCAGGCCAGATTCACAACAACGTTTCTGCATCGCCAGTTGTCTAAGATCTGATTTTTGCATCTGGAATGGCGAGGCATTGATATTGATAATCATCTCTGCGCCAGCAGCGCGAGATTGTTCGATGGGTTCCTGTTCCCAGCCATCCTCACAAATAGTCAGGCCCAACCGGAAGCCATTTAGCTCGACAACGCATGCATCGTGGCCAGGTACAAAGTAGCGCTTTTCATCGAAGACGCTGTAGTTCGGCAAACAGTGCTTATGGTACAACGCCTGTAGTTTGTGACGATGTATATAGCCGGCCACATTGTAACAACCGTTATCACTCTGTTGTGGGAAACCCAGTATGACGGCAGTCTGGCCGACGGCAGCAATGATACGTTCCAGCGCCTGCTCGACTCGACGATATAAACCCGAGCGCAACAAAAGATCTTCAGGCGGGTAAGCCGTCAGCGTCAACTCCGGAAACACGACCAGATCAGCCTGATAGCGTGATTCAGCCTCCTGAGCCGCACTGATAACCCGGTCCGCATTACCTTCAATATCACCGACCAGCAGATTCAGTTGTGCCATGACCAGCCGCAGGCCTGACTCTGGTTTATGAGTATGTTCAGTCACAGAAATATCAGCTTAACAATGATTTTATACGATTACCCATATGCGCAGGCGAACGAACGATCGCCACTCCCGACTCCTTCATCGCCGAAAATTTTTCTTCTGCCGTACCGCGACCACCACTGATAATCGCGCCAGCATGGCCCATTCGTTTACCGGCTGGTGCTGTCACCCCTGCGATATAGGCCACCACCGGTTTACTGACATGGTCATGTATATACTGAGCAGCCTGTTCCTCGGCCTGACCACCTATCTCACCCACCAGCACAATACCCTCGGTCTGTTCGTCCTGCTCAAACAGTTCCAGACAATCGATAAACTCCATGCCATGGATCGGGTCACCACCGATGCCGATGCAGGTGCTTTGCCCTAGCCCGTTTTCGGTGGTCTGGTGTACGGCCTCATAGGTCAGGGTGCCGGAGCGCGACACGATACCAATACGTCCCGGCAAATGTATCGCACCAGGCATAATACCGATTTTGCACTCGCCTGGCGTGATAATCCCCGGACAGTTCGGACCAATCAATCGGGTATTTTTTTGCGCCAGCACCGCCTTGACGCGCAACATGTCAAGTACCGGTATGCCCTCGGTAATACACACTATCACGCGGATACCGGCATCAGCCGCCTCGAGGATCGCATCCATTGCAAACGGTGCCGGTACATAAATCATGCTCGCGTCAGCACCGGTTTCTTCTACCGCTTCGGCCACCGTGTCGAATACCGGTCGATCCAGGTGCTGCTGGCCTCCCTTGCCCGGCGTGACTCCACCAACAAACCGTGTACCGTAGGCAATTGCCTGCTCAGAATGAAAGCTGCCCTGTTTGCCGGTAAAGCCCTGGCAAATCACACGCGTCTCTTTATTAACCAGAACACTCATATCAAGCCACCCCTTCGGCAGCATTGACCACCATCATCGCCGCTTCGGTCAGCCCGTTTGCGCTACTGATATCCAGGCCACTCTGCTCGAGTATGGCGCGGCCCTGGTCGACGTTAGTCCCTTCCAGTCGCACCACAACAGCCACCCCCGATCCAACTTCACGTACAGCGCTAACGATGCCTTCTGCTATCAGATCGCAACGCACGATCCCGCCAAAAATATTAACCAGTATGGCCTTGACGCCGGGGTCAGACAGAATAATTTTGAATGCCTCTGCAACACGTTCGGCCGTCGTACCCCCCCCCACATCCAGAAAATTGGCCGGCTCACCGCCATGTAACTTGATCAGATCCATGGTTGCCATAGCCAGACCGGCACCATTAACCATGCAACCGATATTGCCATCCAGTGCGATATAGTTCAGCTCAAATTGTGCTGCAGCATGCTCGCGTTCATCGACCTGACTGGGATCACGTAACTCGGCCAGCGACTGCTGGCGATACAGTGCATTGTCATCCAGATTAATCTTCGCATCCAACGCCACTAATTGATCTTCTGCGGTGACGATTAATGGATTAATTTCCACCAGACTGGCGTCCTTATCAGTGAACAGCCGGTATAATGACATTAGCAACCGTGTAAAACCTCCAATCTGGGCACCCTGCAGGGCCAGCCCAAATGCCAGCTGACGGGCCTGATAGGGCTGCAGGCCAACCGCCTGATCTACCAGAATAGTCTGAATTTGCTCCGGCGTTTCAGCCGCCACGGCCTCGATATCCATGCCACCGGCCACCGATGCCATAATGGCGATACGCTCATTCTGGCGATCTACCAGCATGCCCAGATACAGCTCGCGCTGGATATCCGAGGCCTGTTCCACCAGTACTGTGTTAACCGGCAAACCTTCAACATCCGTTTGCGGTGTAACCAGCTGCGATCCCAGCAGGCGCTCAGCCTGGTCGTGCACCGCATCCGGTGTACCACACATGTGAACACCCCCTCCCTTGCCACGGCCTCCGGCATGAACCTGCGCCTTGATCACCCATGCCTCCCCGCCCAATTCACGTACGGCATTCAACGCCTCTTCTGGCGTGTGGGCCGGCAACCCGGCCGGCACTGGAATTTTGTATTCGGCAAATAATTGCTTTGCCTGATATTCATGTAAGTTCATGATTTAGTAACCTTTTTTGGTCTGATTATGTACTAATTCGCCTACTCTAACCGGTATTGTCGCAGAAAAAGGCGTCACATCAAAAACTTACGCTGGAAACACAGCATCTAACCTGTATCGCTTACATATTCAAGCTAAATTTTTGTGGGTTCGCCTTGATGGCATTTTGCTAAGACAATACTGCGTATCAGCTTGAAACCAACTCATTAGAGTATAAGCACTTGCGCAGACACAAGCTTACATGCAGTATAAATACTGTTTTCAATCCATCATCCACCATTGGGACATGACTGCTTGCGTTTTCTAATTATCATAATTGCTATCTGGCTGGGAGTGATGATCTTACGTCATTTTTATCGAAAAAAAATATCGGGTCAGGCAAAGCCGACTCTTCAAGCTGAACCCATGGTGCGCTGTGAACAGTGTGGTGTGCATCTTCCCCGGTCCGATGCCCTTCAACACACACAGCAATGGTTTTGTTCCAGCAAACACCTGCAAGCCTTTCTAGATAAACACGAATAACACACTTATCCGTAACTGACCTGTGCGCATATTTACTTAAACTCGAAATTAAAACCCGATATGCCTGACAAACAAATAAATTCCATCCAGCTCAGCGACCGCTATACCTGGTTACCACTATGGCTGCTGAATCTGTACCGCTTAATCCTGTCTGGTCTGTTCCTGAGTCTGTTTCAGCTCGGCCCGATACCCACCATGCTCGGTCGCCACGATGCACCATTATTTCTCGCTACCAGCCTGAGCTATTTTGGGGTCAGTATACTGTTCAGCATTACCATCCACCAACGAAAACCGGGCTTTGAAAACCAGGCGCATGCACAGGTATTTACCGACATCGTTGCGCTGACACTGCTAATGCACGCCAGCGGTGGTATTACTTCAGGACTGGGCCTGTTACTTGTGGCTGTAATTGCCGGGGCAGGCATCGTCCTGACCGGCCGCCTCGCCTTCCTGCATGCCGCATTCGCCAGTATCGCCGTTCTTGGTGAACAGATTTTTGCTGATCTCAGTGACAGCTTTTTTACCACGGCCTATACTCAGGCCGGCATACTCGGCACGCTATTTTTCGCTACTGCCCTACTCGCCCATATACTGGCCAGACAAGCGCGTGACAGCGAAGCACTGGCACGCCAGCGCAGTATTGACCTTGCTAGCCTCGAACAACTGAATGACTACGTTGTACGTAATGTACAGTCAGGTGTATTGGTCGTAGACAATAATATGCTGGTACGCCTGATTAACCCGTCTGCCTGGAAACTGCTGGGCAGGCCTGACATCCAACCACACCAGTCACTGGCATCAGCCCTCCCGGAACTGAGTAGCCTGCTAAACATATGGAAAAAACAGCCCGCTAATACCAGCTACCGCCTGCATCAACATGACCATACAGCGGAGCTATTAATTCGCTTTGAGCAAATTGGTGAAAAAAAACCCACCGGCACCATTATCTATATCGAATCAAGCAGTGAAATAGCCCAACGCGCCCAGCAGATGAAACTGGCCTCACTGGGTCGTGTTACGGCGGGTATTGCACATGAAATACGTAACCCACTCGGCGCCATCAGTCATGCCGCTCAGCTGCTTGCCGAATCCGAACACCTGGATAAGGGTGACAAGCGCATGATAGAGATCATACGCAATCACTCTACACGCATGAATAGTATAATTGAAAGTGTCCTGCAACTGTCACGCCGTGACACATCTATCCCGAAAAATATTCTGCTGTCAGACTGGCTGCACGAATTTATGGATGAGTTTGCACTCATTGAAAGTCTGACCGAGCAACAATACAACATACAAATCGACCCGGTTGATACCAATATCTATTTTGATCCTAAACATTTTCACCAGCTCATCTGGAATCTGTGTCGTAATGCGATAGAACACGGACAAGGTGATTCATTAAATTCTTTCACGCTATCCTTGAATGGTGGATATGACCGTGACCAGAATCAGCCCTATATCGACATACAAGATAATGGCCCAGGTGTCGACGACAGTCGTGTTAATGAAATATTTGAACCCTTTGTTACAACACAGGCCAGCGGCACCGGTCTTGGGCTGTATATATGCCGGGAACTATGTGAACTAAACCAGGCGCGCATCGAATATGTTCCCGTGACTTCCGGTGGCAGCTGTTTTCGCATATTCTTCTATACCATGACCAAAATGGAGCAGAATTAGACATGAGTCTTCATCAAGCACTGATCATTGATGATGAGCCGGATATACGAGAATTGCTGGAGCTGACTCTGGGCAGAATGGATATCGATACCGAGGCTGCGGCCAACCTGGCCGAAGCACGCAAATTGCTAGCCCGCAAACAGTTTGATTTGTGCCTGACCGACATGCGTCTGCCGGATGGCAATGGTATTGAACTGGTTGAGCACATCCAGTCGCATTACCCAAAACTACCTGTGGCCGTAATCACCGCATACGGCAGTATGGAGGCCGCAGTGCAGGCCCTCAAGGCCGGCGCCTTCGATTTTGTTTCCAAACCGGTTGATCTGGATATGTTGCGAAATCTGGTCAACAGTGCGAT
>DRJJ01000278.1 GCA_011052255.1 Gammaproteobacteria bacterium
ATACAGCAAACCGTTCCACGGGTCGTTGTGTTCAAAGCTGACTGAATCGATGTATTCATTGGGTGGTATCTGGCCATATTCGATTGGTTTGAACGGCCGAGGTCTTGATACTCCCGTGCGCGTACGCAACGGTATGTGTTTCATTTGTACCAGTAGCGTATTGCCCTCAGTTTGTGGGTAGTGCCACTGGTACATAATCGGGAATCTGAAATGAATAGTCATGATCAGCCGCTCGCCCTGTTCTTGCAGATCCACCCACTCGAATGTATCGGGGCGTCCGGGTCCTGCCGCCTGAAGTCCGCTACTGAAGGCCAGTAGCACTACCAGTCCGCAGTTGCGGCATATGCGCTCAGGCGAGAACCTCCCCGGTACAGGATATGCTGTCATGTTCATATCTGATGCCCCTAGAAGTTGCCATCGTTGGCGCGGTGGCGGCTGTTACGGGTTTTGATTCTTGTGGTGAGTGTGCTGTCGGAATAAACATGGCAGCTACCGGAACAATCGCGCAGCTCAGAAACCGTGTATTTAACACCCGGGTTCTCATGTTTCGGATGGGGACCAGGTTTGTAGTTCTTGGCATGGCAGCCGCCACAATCCGGTTTATACGGAGCTGTGTAGGTGGCTGCTTCACCGTTGCCGGTATGGCAGCGAATACACCTCAGGTTGCCACGATGATCACCAGGGTAGTTAGGTGAGGTATGGGTGTAGCGCACCGGTGTCCAGGCGACATTGTTATGACAGTCATCACATTGGCGTGAGGTTATAAAATGCTGTGCACTCTTGCCAGTGGCCGTCGAACCATTATGACAACTGTTACAGCTACCCGTAACAGCGTTATGGTCAAAGGTAGCTGGCCGCCAGGCAACGGTAGTATGGCAGTCGTCGCAGGTATTACCGCTGGTAATATGAGTGACTGATTTACCTGTTGCAGTGGTACCGTTATGGCAGGTAAAGCAGCTCCCGGTAATCGAGTTGTGATCAAAGTTAGCAGGCTTCCATGCAACAGTTGTGTGGCAATCATCGCAGGTGTTGTTGCTCTGGATATGAGTATTGTTTTTTCCGGTTGCCTGTACACCATTATGACAGGTAGAACAGGACCCGGTTAGACTACCGTGGTCGACATTGGCAGGTTTCCAGGCCACGGTGGTATGGCAGTCATCGCAAGTATTGCTGCTCAGGATGTGGCTGGTCGACTTGCCCGGAGCGTTCACACCGTTATGGCAGGTCGCGCAAGAGCCGGTTACGGCACTGTGATCAAAATTTGCCGGTCGCCAGGCGACGGAGGTATGACAATCGTCACAAGTGTTGGCGCTCTGGATGTGGGAAGGGCCCCTGCCCGTGGCCTGCACACCATTATGGCAAGTGAAGCAGGAGCCGGTCAGGCTGCCATGGTCGACATTGGCTGGTGACCAACCAACGGTGCTATGACAGTCATCACAGGTATTGCCACTCTGGATATGTGTAGCATTTTTCCCGGTTGCCTGTACGCCATTATGGCAAGAAGAGCATGAGCCGGTCAGGCTGCCGTGGTCAACATTCGCAGGCGACCATCCTACAGTAGTATGGCAGTCGTCACAGGCATTACCACTCTGGATGTGACGACTGCTTCTGCCTGTCGCTTGTACACCATTATGGCAGGTTGTGCAGGAGCCGGTTACAGAGCTATGGTCGAATCTTGCAGGGCGCCAGCCCACGGTAGTATGACAGTCATCACAGGTATTGTTGCTTTGTATGTGTCCGGAATTTTTTCCTGTTGCAGTAGATCCGTTGTGACAGGTGGAGCATGAACCGGTTACATTACTATGGTCAAAACGCGCATTCTTCCAGCTAACTGTGTTGTGGCAGTTGTCACAGCTGCTACTGCTCTTGATGTGAGAAGGGTTTTTTCCTGAAGTAATAGTACCGTTATGGCAAGTCTGGCATGACCCGGTTACATTGCCATGATCCATACTGGCATTCCGCCAGGTCGTTACAAAGTGACAGGAATCGCAGTCATTATTGGAGGCAATATGATTCGGGTTTTTATCAGTTGCGCCCATGCGGTTATTCTGGATATGACAGCCTTCGCAACGTCGTGGCAACCCTTTGAATATACCGCCGGTATGGCAGCTTTCGCAGCGCGCCACTTCATGTGAGGCGTTAAGAGGAAAGCCGGTTGAATTATGGTCAAAGCTCTCCATCGTTATTGCCGCCATACTATTGGTAACCATAAACATGGCTAACAGTAGAAAGGCAAACCTGTAGAGTGCCTGTGTCCTGTTGACTGTGCGTAGCATGACTTGATCCCCTTAAAATTTATATATTTTTGTACAGTTTTTAATTATTAGTGTGGTAACGAAATCTCGCGGAAATCGGTAGTGTTATGGCAGCGTGAGCAGTCAAGGCCAAACTGGCCGTCATGGCTATCATCGTCTGCATGGCATGCCAGGCAACCCCTGCTCTGGCTACCGGGTTTCAGTGGTTCCAGGTGGCACGATGCACATTCCAGTCCACGGTGTTCGCCATCCAGTATGAAATCTGTTTCCCGATCGTGATTAAATTGCCAGATTCGCCAGTGGTTTGGCGTATGGCAGCGCTGACACTTCGTGCCCAGCGATTTTTTGTGGAAGTCATCATGGCAGGTGTTACAGCTACGGGAAGTGCCTTTGTACTCGGCGCTCTCATGACATTCTTCACAGGTGGTGGTGGCGTGCATACCATTGAGCGGAAAATGAGTCAGATCATGATCAAAACGTAATTTTGTTATCCAGCCAGCCGGGTTATGGCATTTGTTACAGCTCTTCCCCTGTTTTCCTTTATGCACGTCGTCCGACTTGTGGCAAGACAGGCAAGAGGTTTTCAATGATTGCGTATACAGGTTGCCACTGTGACAATCATGGCAGGCCAGCTGCTTGTGTTTTCCATCCAGAGCGAATTTGGTGTCGACGTTGTGTCGGAAGCGGATAGTCTGCCATTCTCTGTCGTTGTGACAGGTGTGGCAACGCTTGCCAAACTGCCCGTTATGTCGATCATCATCACTATGACAATCGTTGCAGCTACGTGCTTTCTTGTGACGCTTCTGGTTTAGATGACAGGCCTCGCATTCAACTTCTTTATGTCCACCCTTTAACGGGAAGTCGGTTTTCCTGTCATGATCAAATGCGCCAGCATCCCAGTTGCGCGGGGTATGACACTTTCCGCAATCGCGCCCCTGCGCACCGTTATGGCGATCGTTGACGCTGTGGCAACTAAAGCATTTATCCGGTGTATTTTTGTAGCGCTCGTTGATATGGCAGGTATTACATTCTGCCTTGCGGTGTTTGCCTTTCAGCGGATAGTCGGTCTTGTTATGGTTAAAGGTAATCAGTTTCCAGCGTTTCTCGTTATGACAGGTACCACAACGCTTACCCAGTTTTTCCCGGTGCGTATCATCATCCTTGTGACAGCTATGGCAACCATGTTGTGCTTCATGGTAAGCCTTGCGTGGTTTGTGGCAGGCTTCACAGGCCTGATTACGATGGTCGCCGCGTAATCTAAAGTCGGTCTGGTTGTGATTAAAAGTCTGCCGGTTAAATCCGATGATATCGGCATCTCGGCCACGATGTTCAGAATGACAGGCGCGGCATTCATTTTTACGGGCAGATGATGAGCGTCCATGGTAGCCCTGAACATTCCTTCTGTCCTTGTCGATACGTTCGTGACATTTCAGGCAACGAGTATTTTCATCAGGCAGACTGCCGAGGGCATGACAACTGGTGCACTTATCTTCTTCGCGTGCATGACCTTCTATGACCGGTCCGGGCATCATCAGTTTTTCAAGTGTGGCCGCGTAGGCGTTAGTCATCATCATAAGAAGTGCAAAAAATAATAAACCTTTCAGTTCGCGTGTTCCGTTCAGTGTCATTTTTGTAATCAGTTTTTCAATACAGGTGCACAGCGATCACATGTGTTATGCCGGCAGCAATCAGTAACATATACATCGGCATGTGTAATATGTGCCAGAGTGAGAAAAAACGTTCATATGCACTCAGATGTACTGCACGACGCATGGCACAGGTGTATTCTTTGAGAATTATCCGGTACTGGCGACGCACTGAACGACTATATCCCTGTGCGTTAACAGCACGGTCCAGTTTTTTACGTATTCTGTATCGCGTAAGTGAGATGTGTATATTGACCAGTGGCATTTTCAGTAGTGTGACGGGCAGGCTTCTTTCCTTGATTACTGACTGCTCCAGGTTTGCCAGGCTGTTAGCGATAGCCTTGTCCGGGTCGAGCTTGGCCAACGCCAGGCGATCATGAGCCAGCTCCTGTCTTAATAATGGTAAGGTCGCACGCTGGCCATACAGACCCATGTGTATCCTGCTATAAAGAAAACGTCCGATCAGACCGCTAATGGCTACAGCAAGCATCGAAAACAGAGCCAGGTTGCTGTTTAGTGAACCCAGTGAAAAAGTGGAGTGAAAAAGGATCAGCACAGGACCAGCCACACCAAAAATCATATGTGCGCGAAACCAGTGTTTGATGTTACCGAGGCGTCTCATTGCTTTCATATGCTTGCGCATCGGATAGGTAAGCAGTAACAGCATTAATACACCACCAATAATGCCGAGCCAGTAACCGGTACCGGTTTCTGCAGTCAGGTTACTACTATGTCTATTCAGCCAGCCTGCCAGTAACAGTATTGGCACACCAATCCAGGCAAGCACATCAAATAGCGGGAAGCGTAGTTTTTGCCTGGGTGCAGCCGGGCTTTTTTGAGTCGCCGGCTCGTGCATGGTATCAACCAGGCCTTCAACGGCTGGGTGCAGTCCATCAGCGGCTGTGCGGGAATACTGCGTAGCAGACATCTATTAATCTCCGTAGTAAATCATTCACGGCACGGCGCAATCAGCTTTCCGAGTCAGTTGTATAGAATTTATAATTAATATAGAAGGCATGTTGTGATAGCAGTCTCATAAAATGGGAATTAAATCCCAAATCTTGTGTGACATCACGTACATAAAATAGTATATCGGCTTATCTATTTGATAGATAAGCCAAAAAATACAGGGATTTTCGACAGTACAGGGTTTTAGAAAACGGATGCACTCAGCTCATGAATGGCCATGAGCATTTCAGTATCGTCGGTGAGTGCCTGGTTGATAGCACTCTGGCAGGCAGTGACTGGCGTTATGCCGCTGGTGATAAGCTTTCCGGCATGTACCAGCAGGCGGGTGCTGGCACCCTCTTCAAGGCCGCTGCCTTTCAGATTGCGGGTCATACGTGCAAACTTAACCAGTTGGGCGGCCTGATGTTCGTCCAGTGCGGATTCACTCATGATGATCTTCTTTTCCAGCTCGGCGTTCGGGTAGTCGAATTCCAGTGCCACGAAACGTTGCCGGGTGCTCTGCTTAAGGTCCTTGAGTACACTCTGGTAACCTGGGTTATACGACAGCGCGAGACAGAAGTCAGGCCCGGCTTCGAGTAGCTCACCCAGCTTTTCAATTGGCAGAACACGTCGGTCGTCTGCTAACGGGTGGATGACGACAACCGTATCCTTGCGTGCCTCGACAATCTCATCAAGGTAGCAGATGGCACCGTGGCGCACCGCGCGTGCCAGTGGCCCGTCGATCCAGACCGTTTCGCCGCCGCTGATCAGATAGCGTCCGACCAGGTCCGACGCGGTCAGGTCGTCGTGGCAGGAAACGGTAATCAGCGGGCGTTTCAGGCGCCAGGCCATGTGTTCCATGAAACGGGTTTTGCCGCAGCCGGTAGGGCCCTTGAGCAGTACCGGCAGTTTATTGCTGTCGGCCGCTTCAAAAATTTCGATCTCGTTACCTACGGCTTCGTAGTACGGTTCTTCCGTAATAAAATATTCTTCTGGTTTCAATGCCTTAGCAGATATTTTCTGGGTCATGAGCGTACTGGGTTCCTGACGTTAATAGTGCGATATTTTGCGGGTTCTGGCTGCATTTGGCAAATGGCGCTTAAGTCAGCTGCCTACACAGCTCGCCGTTCTATTAACAGCTCTAATAACCATCATATAGCTAATCTATTTGCTTATTGGAAAATTCAATCCCAACTGGCCAGTTTATGCTGGTAACGGCTTGCCGTCAGGAGTAGATTATACGCCTCGTGCCAGCTATACCCGACGAATGCATTTTCAGGCTGCCGTGTCGGGAGTCATGAGCCGGCAGATAACTAATATTTAGCCTGTCCGTAACGGAGGAAAACAAATGTCGGATGTAATCGCAACCAACCAGACAATTCTGGTGGTGGGAGGCGGTATCAGCGGTGTCACTGCCGCCATCGAGGCTGCCGAGTGTGGCAAGCAGGTCATACTGGTAGAAAAG
>DRJJ01000279.1 GCA_011052255.1 Gammaproteobacteria bacterium
AACACTGGTTTCACTTATGGCAGGCGTGTCACCCTTTATTGCAAGCTTTATGGGAGTGATGACAGGAACCATGGGTGGCATTTTCCGTGATGTACTGTGTAATGAAACCCCCGTTGTATTTACCAGCCCGCTTTATGCGACTGTGTCCTGGCTGGGCTCGTTATTGTTTATCGGTTTTTTGTATTATGGGCTGGACACAGCACTGGCCGCCATTATTTCGGGACTGGGTATTTTTATCGCACGATTGCTGGCCATGTATTTTAATGTCAGTCTACCCCGGTTTCGATTCAAATCCTGAGCTTTTTAAAAGCATAGATCAATACAGAGATGAAATTGAATAAAATCCTGTTCAGAAATCATTACGTCAATCTGGGTGATGCATTTTACGTAAAGACAGCCCCCTCTCCGGTTGCCAGCCCTGGATTAATACAATTCAATGACGGCCTGGCAAAAGAGCTGGGCTTGTCGTCTGCTAATCTGGACTCAGCAGATGGCGCCGCACTTTTTGCAGGCAACCTCATTCCTGAAGGAGCCGAACCATTGGCGATGGCCTATGCAGGGCATCAATTTGGCCACTTTAATCCGCAGCTGGGTGATGGTCGCGCGATTCATCTGGGTGAAATTGATAACCCTGAGGGCACAAGTTTTGATGTGCAATTAAAAGGATCGGGTCGCACGTTTTATTCTCGCGGTGGCGATGGCAGGGCCGCTTTAGGCCCGGTGTTACGTGAATACCTGGTTAGTGAAGCGATGGCTAAACTGGATGTACCGACAACACGCGCATTGGCCGTCGTGACCACGGGTGAGGATGTGATCAGAGATCAATTGCTACCGGGAGGTGTGATCACGCGCATTGCAACCAGTTTCGTTCGCGTCGGCACGTTCCAGTTTTTCTCTGCAAAAGGCGATGTGGAGGCAATACAGAAACTGACTGATTATGTTATTGAACGTAATTACCCGTTCGTGCGTCATACAGACAATCCGTATGCGGCCTTCCTTAAATCGGTAGTCGATAGCCAGGCAGCACTGATCGCGAAGTGGATGCAACTGGGCTTTATTCACGGGGTAATGAATACTGACAACATGTCCATAGCCGGTGAGACAATTGACTATGGCCCCTGTGCGTTTATGGACAGCTATGATCATGACCAGGTGTTCAGCTCCATCGACCGAAACGGGCGTTATGCCTACAGCAACCAGCCGTCCATCGGCTTGTGGAATTTAACACGACTGTCAGAATCAATAATACCGTTACTGGCAGACGATACAGAAGTGGCGGTAGAAGTCGCTCAGGATATACTAAAAACCTATATCGATACCTATCAGGATTATTGGCTGACCGGGATGCGTGCCAAATGTGGTTTGAGCGCCAGTACAAATACACCGGTGAATGATGATAAAGAGCTTATCGAAGAACTGTTTAATTCTATGGCTGAGAATAATGCCGATTTTACGCTGACATTTTTTCACTTGTCGAAACTGACCGCGCAGCCTTCAGAGCAAGATCATCATATACGAAGGCTGTTTGATAACCCTAAGCAGTTTGATGACTGGGCTACGAAGTGGCGCAAACGTTTAAGTGATGAGACGCAAAGCGAAACTGACAGGCAGGTATATATGCGGTCGGTAAATCCTGTTTATATCCCTCGAAACCATCAGATAGAAGCGGCGATCAGGGCAGCAGAAGACCATAATGATTTTTCAGTATTCCATGATCTACTCGAAGTGTTGCAAAACCCCTACATTGAACAGAAAGGGAAGATTCGCTACACTTTGCCTCCCGAACCTGATGAAGTGGTTAAGCAAACGTTTTGTGGTACGTGAGCCATAAATATGATCATATCAATTTCCTAAGGCCTTTTTCTCCGCAGGATGTGGTGAGGCACGAACCGCATCAAAATTAACTACATTTACCGCTTATTCGATGCGGTTTATTTACTCGACCAGCGAGTTATAACTGGACTTGGCGCAACAATTGCCTATTCTTGTACTGTAAGGTGTTGGAAGACAGACATTTAACTGGCAGGGAAAACTACGAATGGATGATATCACCCGGTCCAGGGGATTGCTGGAAATCTGGGAGGACTCGCAACTCGCAGGTCATAATGCAGCGTATCTTGAAGGTCTCTATGAAGGCTTTCTGAATGATCCGGCCAGTGTGCCGGAGGATTGGCGAATCTTCTTCCAGACCTTGCCTCGGGTCAATGGCTATGGCGCTGAAACTTCGCATTCAACCATCCGTGATACCTTTCGCTCCATCACCCGACAGCCGTCTGCACGGCTACATGCAGAACCTGATGCGCAGGTTAGCACCGCACATGAAGAAAAGCAGATACGGGTGTTGCAGCTGATCAATGCGTTCCGCTTTCGTGGACACCAGATCGCGAACTTCGATCCACTGGGGCTGCGCGAAAAGCCGGTGTTGATGGAACTGGCCCTTGAATTTCACGGTCTTGGTGAGGCCGACCTTGATACAGTGTTCGAAACCGGTTCGCTGGCCATCGGCGAACATGCC
>DRJJ01000280.1 GCA_011052255.1 Gammaproteobacteria bacterium
GTTCGGGGGCGATATGGTTGGCAACGTCTACCGCTTCATCCATATCAGTCACGGCAATCAGCGCGCTCCGATCACTCAGCGATACGCGGATGATGTCTGCGCGTTCCATACCATCGATTAGTTTATTGATACTTTGTTCAACCTGGTCGAGGAAATCATGGTCTGGAGAAACCAGTATCGGCTGGGCATCCTGATCGTGCTCGGCCTGGGAGAAAAGGTCCATTGCAATCCAGTCCGGGTCTGTTTTGCCATCGCAAATAACCAGAATTTCAGAAGGTCCGGCAATCATGTCAATGCCTACCGTTCCATAGACGTGCCGTTTGGCAGTGGCAACATAGATATTACCCGGCCCGACGATTTTATCAACTGGCGGGATGGTTTCGGTACCATAGGCCAGTGCTGCTACCGCCTGTGCGCCACCGATAGTAAATACCCGGTCTACACCTGCAATCTGAGCAGCCGCCAGGACCATATCGTTTTGTACACCATCCGGGGTGGGCACTACCATGATCAGTTCTGCAACGCCGGCAACCCTGGCCGGGATTGCATTCATCAGTACTGACGATGGGTAGGCGGCCTTGCCACCCGGTACATACAGACCGACCCGATCCAGCGCGGTGACCTGTTGTCCCAGCAAGGTGCCATCATCATCTACATAAGACCATGAGTTGAGCTTCTGGTGTTCTGCATAGCTGCGGATGCGCAGGGCGGCTGTTTCCAGTGCGTCGCGCTGATCTGACGGGATGCGCTTCAGCGCCGCCGCCAGCTGTTCCGTGTTCAGCTCAAGCTGATCCATGGCAGTTGCGCTGATACGGTCAAAGCGTTGACTGAATTCGAGTACCGCCGCATCACCGCGTGTTCTGACCTGCTTGAGGATGTCGAGAACCGTGGCTTGTATATTGTCATCCGAGACCGATTCCCAGGCCAGCAGTGCATCCAGGTGTTTCCTGAAGTCATTGTCCTGGCTGTTAAGGCGTGTCAGTTTTTCCATGCTCAACCGGCCTTTGCATGCAATGCATCAACGGCCTTGCTCATGTGCTCGATAAAGGCGCTGATGGTGGCATGTTTGACCTTCATTGAGGCCTTGTTGACTACCAGCCGTGAACTGATTTGAGCAATTTCTTCCAGCGGCATCAGGCCGTTGGCCCGCAGGGTGTTGCCTGTGTCGACCACATCAACGATACGATCAGACAGGCCAACCAGTGGCGCCAGTTCCATGGAGCCATACAGTTTGATTATCTCCACCTGTTTGCCCTGTGCGGCATAGTAGCGGCGTGTGGAATTGACAAATTTGGTAGCGATTCGCATGCGTCGTCCGGCAGGCGGGTTGCCTTCCGGGCCGGCTACCATCAGTTTGCATTTAGCGATACGCAGGTCGAGAGGTTCATACAGACCAGCACCACCATGCTCCATTAATACATCCTTACCGGCCACGCCCACGTCGGCAGCGCCATACTGTACATAGGTTGGTACATCCGAGGCTCGGATAATGACCAGTTTCACATATGGCAGGTTGGTGTCCAGTATCAGTTTTCGGCTGGTTTCAGGGTCGTCGACCGGTTCGATGCCGGCCTGGGCCAGCAAGGGTATCGTCTCTTTATAGATACGACCTTTTGATAGTGCAATGGTAAGTGTGTCTGACATTTTTAATTCCTGGCCATATAATTTTTATTTGCCGTACTCATTCTCATTCATAATTTCAGGCTGTTCAAGAAGGCACCCGACGTATAGTAGCACCCAGTTGTAACAGTTTTTCTTCAATCCGCTCATAACCACGGTCGATGTGGTAAATACGTTCTACTATCGTATCCCCTTTTGCCACCAGTGCAGCCAGTACCAGGCTGGCCGATGCGCGCAGGTCGGTAGCCATGACCGGTGCCGCTTTCAGTTCATCCACGCCGCGCGTGATCGCGGTATTACCTTCAACCCGTATATCAGCCCCCATGCGCTGCATTTCCTGGATATGCATAAAGCGATTTTCAAAAACGGTTTCAGTGATGCTGCCAGCCCCTTTGGCGATGGCATTTAGCGCACAGAACTGTGCCTGCATATCAGTTGGGAAGGCAGGGTAGGGTGCGGTGTGTATATCAACGGCTTTGGGCCGACGCCCACGCATATCGAGCTCTATCCAGTCTTCGCCTGTGGTCAGTTCGGCACCGGCCTCGTCCAGTTTGTGCAGAACGGCCTCGAGCAGGTCAGGATTGGTGTCCTTGAGTTTGATGTGCCCTGATGTGATCGCGGCCGCGACCAGAAAGGTGCCTGATTCGATACGATCTGGCATCACACGATATTGTGTGCCCTCCAGTCGTTCGACACCTTCGATTTCGATACGGTTACTGCCGGCACCGCGGATATCACCGCCCATCTGGTTAAGAAAATTGGCCAGGTCGACTACCTCGGGTTCGCGTGCTGCGTTTTCGATAACAGTGGTCCCTTCTGCCAGCGCTGCAGCCATCATCAGATTTTCGGTGCCGGTGACGGTGATCATATCCATGACCAGTGAGGTGCCCTTTAGTCGGCCATTGCTGCGGGCATGGATATAGCCGCCTTCAACACGGATATCAGCCCCCATCTGGCGTAGGCCATCAATATGCAGATTGACCGGACGTGAACCGATCGCACAGCCACCGGGCAATGACACAACCGCTTCGCCAAAACGCGCCAGCATTGGGCCCAGTACCAGTATCGACGCACGCATGGTTTTTACCAGTTCATAGGGTGCGTAGTATTCGTGAATGGTCGAGGTGTCTATTTCGATAGACATGTGCTCGTCTATGGTCAGATCGACCCCCATGCGGCCAAGCAGTTCCATGGTGGTGGTCACGTCATGCAGATGCGGTACGTTGCTGACGGTGACCACACCATTTGCCAGCAGGCTGCCTGCCAGTATTGGCAGTGTGGCATTTTTGGCGCCGGATATGCGAATTTCGCCTTCCAGACTGGCACCGCCACTGATGATTAATTTATCCATAATACAATTATCTTATTATTCGTTATTGTTCTGGCTGGCCCATTGCTCAGGGGTGTAGGTGCGAAGTGCCAATGCATGAATGACACCTGTTTGCATGCGATCACCCAGGGTGGCGAATACTAGCCGGTGTTGCGCGAGCATATTCTTGTCGGCGAACTCCGGGCTGACAACAATACCCTCAAAGTGACTACCATCATCACCTTTGATAATAGCCTGACAGCCGGGTAGGCCCTGTTCCACTAATTGCGTAATATCTTCTTTGGTAATCATCTTGTTTATCAAGCACCTATAATTAATTTATACGGCCGTACCGGTAGTCTTGCCGAGAATCTGGGCGAGCTAATTATTAAAGTATGGAATCATATAGAAAAACGACGCTAAATGGCAGTTTTAACGTGGTAATGAGCATGCAGGGCGCGCAATCAGCCGGAACGCTGCAGGGGCAGGATGCCGGCCAGATTGCTCACCCGCGTGATATTTTGCATTTGTGTGGGCAGGTTTAGCAGGGTCAGTTCAACATTGGCCTGCGTGGCCCGTTTCAGCCATTCAATCATCAGGGCGATGCCGGCACTGTCTGAACGGCTAACGCCTGACAGGTCGATGGTGATGGGCTGATTGTTCCTGAGCGACTCATCCAGTGCATTTTCCAGTTCGGGCACGGTGTAAAAATCCAGCGAGCCACTCAGACGTATTCCATTGGCCTGTTTTTCTATGACCACCGGGACATGATCATCTATGGCTGGCTTGCATCGATTTTTGAACAGTGACATGTCAGTTACGGGTCATTCTTTTTGCTAAAGATGGCTTCGCCTATCAGACGTTCCAGCACAATAGCCGATGTGGTTTCAGAGAATTCATCGCCATTTGTTAAAAAGGTTTCCGAGCCTCCTGGTTCCAGGCCAATATACTGCTCGCCGAGCAGACCGGCTGTGTAGATATTTGCGATCGTGTCATCGGGAATACGGTTCTGTTGCTGCTGGATACGCATAGTTACAACAGCTTCATATATTTTCTCATCATATGAGATATCGGTTATGCGCCCGATACGCACACCGCCGATTCGGACCGGCGACTTTACTTTCAGGCCACCTATATTATCGAAACGCGCGGACAGGGTATAACCTTCACCTCCAGTGAAGTTAGAGATGTTGCTGACCTGTAGTGACAGCATCAGCAGGGCAGCGAGTCCGATTGCAACAAAAATGCCTACTGCTATTTCTCTATTGCGCGTGTCATGCATAGTTCAGTCTCCGAACATCAGTCCTGTCAGGATAAAATCCATTCCCAGTATTGCAAAGGCGGAGTGCACCACCGTTCTTGTCGTAGCCTGGCTGACTCCTTCCGTGGTGGCCTCAGCATGGTAACCTTCGTAAACCGCAATCCAGGCAACCAGTATGCCAAATACCAGGCTTTTGATTACGCCGTTCAATACATCTCCATACAGGTCAACATGCGCCTGCATGCGTGACCAGAAGGCACCTTCATCGACCCCCAGCAGGTCTACGCCTACCAGATAGCTGCCCAGAATACCGACCGCACTGAAGATGGCAGCCAGCAGTGGCATGCTAATAACGCCCGCTACAAATCGGGGTACGATGACCCGTTTAACCGGATCAACGGCCATCATTTCCATTCCGGCCAGCTGATCGGTTGCTTTCATCAGGCCAATTTCCGCAGTCAGTGCTGAACCGGCGCGCCCGGCGAACAGTAGTCCGGTTAATACTGGCCCCAGTTCCCTGACCAGCGACAATGCAACCACATGTCCCAGTGTATTTTCGGCACTGATGTCAACCAGAATATTGTACATTTGCAGGCCTAACACCATGCCAACCGCCAGCCCCGACACCGAGATGATGGTCAGGGTTTGCACGCCCACCGAGTACATCTGCTGCAGTAATAAACGCATATGGCCACACAGGCTGGGTATGCCAGCCAGTATGCGCAACAGAAACAGGCTGCTGGCACCCGTATGAGCGAACAGACGTTCGCTGTTTTGTCCCAGTCGCTGAAAACTGTCCAGTATTTTCATGCCTGAATCAGATCCTCATAATAATCGGGTGCCGGGTAATGAAACGCGACCGGGCCATCAGGGAAGGCATGCATGAACTGCTGCACTGCATCGGAACTGGAATGTTGCATTTCGTCGGGTGTGCCGTGGCTGATAACCTTGCCCTCGGACAGCATGTAGAGCTGATCGGAAATGGTGCATACTTCCTGCACATCGTGCGAGACGATAATGCTGGTAATGCCCAGTGTGTCATTCAGTAAACGGATCAACTGCATGATGATGCCAACTGTGATCGGATCCTGCCCGGTAAAGGGCTCATCGTACATGATCATCATCGGGTCCAGCGCTATCGCGCGGGCCAGCGCGACACGACGTGCCATGCCGCCCGACAGTTCACCCGGAAACAGGTCTCGTGCACCACGCAGCCCGACTGCCTGTAACTTCATCAGCACGATATGCCGGATCATGGATTCGGAAAGCCGGGTATGCTCGTGTAGCGGGAAGGCTACATTGTCAAATACCGTCAAGTGGGTAAACAGGGCGCCACTTTGAAACATCATACCCATGCGCTTGCGCAATGCATACAGGCCGTCCAGATCAAGTCGGCTTACGTTTACTCCATCTACCAGAATCTGACCGCTGTCTGCCCTGACTTGCCTGCCGATCAGGCGCAATAGTGTGGTTTTGCCGCAACCGCTGGGCCCCATAATAGTCGTTACTTTACCGCGTGGTATATCGAGGTTAATACCTTTGTGTATAACACGCTTGCCTATGCTGCAGTTCAGGTTGCGTATTTGTACCAGGTATTCCTGATCCGGCTTTTCAGTTAGTAAGTCCATCAAAGTGTCCGTGCCGAATGATTCATCATACGACAAAAAAATGTTATGTGACATGCCACTGTAACAGTGTGTAGAAAATCAGGTGTAAAAAATGTTAAGGAACCTTCCAGTATTGTTAACCCGGTAACATACTGGCGATGGTCATCGCGTTACGCATGGTTTCGATGGATAGCCCTATATAGTCAAATACCAGATATTGTGTGGCGTTATGTGGCTGTCGTGCCAGAAAGGTTTCGATCTGCGCACGTAGATCACGCAAGTGGGTGGCGACTTTCGGGTCATGAATGATAGCAATTTGATAATCATGGTTATCGGGTTGAGTGTTACGCCAGCAGGGTAAAATATTTTGAGGGAAAGCCACTGTCGTATCAACTGGCATGTCGAGGTGCAGAGAGTATTGCTGTGCCAGAGATTGTAAATTATCCGGGATGTGGGTAAGTTTATGGTTGCTACTGATCACCAGTCCTTCGACATGCTGTTGCAAAACGTCGGGTAGCTTGCTGATTTGCGCTACCTGTTCCATGGGTATTTGCAGAAAAAACCGGAAGGGCGGTTCGATATCGTCAGCCCATTGTTCCAGAGTCTCCTGGCTTGCAGAGCCCCAGTCTGACCAGGGGATCACGCAAAAGCGGAATTCATTACTGTAAAACGTCAGGCGCCATTCCGGCGGCAGTTCCTCGTCATAAAAATTTTCAGACCATGACGGGTATTGCCATCCGGCGGAACCGATTTCCAGGCGACTGTCCATCAGCATAGTGTGCACGGCCTGGCACGGTACGGCAAGTATTGCTGCTTTTTTGCGATCAATCTGTCTTTAGGTTTAAATGGAGGTCAGGTTCAGGATAGTAAACGATGAAATTCGATCTTTTTTTCGAGTTACCATTAGCCGGTGCAGCGCATCAGGATGAGGTGCGTTTGTATCGTGAGGTGATAGCGCAATGTGAGCTGGCCGACCGCCTTGGCTACCGTACAGCATGGCTGGTCGAACATCATTTTATGCCGGGTTACTCGCATTCCAGCGCGCCGGATTTACTGTTGTCTGCGATTGCGATGCGTACCCGGCAGTTACGTCTGGGCCTGGCTGTGGTACCACTGCCGTATCATCATCCGGTCAGCGTTACGGAGCGATTGGCAACGCTGGATGTAATATCTGAAGGGCGGGTCGAATTTGGTTTTGGGCGCGGATTCTCTCCACGCGAGCATCTGTGTTTTGGTAGCGACATGGCTCAGGCGCGCGAGCACACCGGGCAGGCGCTGCATGTGATACGAGAGTCATTGGTCAGTGCACAATTCAAACCTGCGCCGGGTTATGAAATGCTGACCGGAGAACCATTGGTGCCACGTCCTGTGCAAGCTGAAGATCTGCCCACCTGGATGGCCTGCGTCAGCCCCGACAGTTTCACGCGGGCTGCTGAGTTACAGGTCAACGTACTGGCGGGCCCGTTCAAGCCATGGTTTATGACCAAACGTGATATCCGCAGCTACCACCGCGCATGTAACAAAAAGGCCGTCAGCCCGGGATATGTTGGCATGGCAACAGGCATCCTGTGCCTGCCAGATGGTAAACAGGCGCGTCAACTGGCGCGCGAACATTTTGTCTGGTTTTATCAGCAGCTGCTAGAGGTTACCCGGCCGGTACTGGAACAATTGTATGAGGGTTATGATGAATACCGGCGCTATGGCAAGCTGACCGGATTGTTTGAAAAGCTGCTGGATCTGCGTACGCTGGAGTGGGCGGGTATGGTTATCGTTGGCGATCCGGCACATTGCATCAAGCGCTTGCAGCAGCTGGCCGATGCCGGAGTGGATCATGTGCTGCTGGCGGTCGGAGCCGGCGTGATGCCGGATGAGGTGATACGGGAATCAATGCAATTGCTGGCGGAAAAAGTGATGCCGGCCTTTGCCGGGTCTGACGCCGGTTAAAAAAACGGTTACAGATAACACAGGCAGAAAAACCCATGCAAATAGTTGTAACAGGATGCTCGGGTCACCTGGGGCGCGTAGTAGTACCGCACTTGCTGGGCAGCTTGCCTGATTGTGATATTACCGGGCTGGATCTTCAGGTTCCGGCATATCAGCATGAGCGTTTTCACTATCAGCAGCTGGACATTGCAGACCCGGAA
>DRJJ01000281.1 GCA_011052255.1 Gammaproteobacteria bacterium
AAACACCGGTTGCAGAGCTGGTTGAAGATATCTACAAGCCGGTTCGTAACTTCCTGGAACATAAAGACTACACCACTGCGATTGATGTTAACCCTAACTACATCACTCCCAGAATGCTGCAGTTCCGTTTGCAGAAGTGCATGGACGAATACGTTGCGGGTGTATCCACAATGTATCAGACCAATGCCGCAATGATGGGTGTTGCAGAACGTAAACTGGGCATGCTGAAAGAAGACGCGGAGAAAATGCGCGCCAAGGATCTGCATGAACTGTTACGTGCCTGGGAAAACTATCACCGCATCATGGCTGCAGAAGCACACATGAAGCACATTCAGTTCCGCGAAGAAACCCGCTACCCGGGTTACTACTATCGTGCAGATTTCCTTGATCTGGATGATGAGAACTGGAAATGCTTTGTAAACTCTACCTATGATCGCAAGACCAAGGAATGGAGTCTGAAGAAAGTACCTTACGTACAGCTGATCAAGGACTAAGTTCCTGTAAGCTGTATCGCGTAAGTTACATGACGCAGAAAAGGCCGGACATCGAAAGATGTCCGGCTTTTCTTTTGTGTATTGATAGGCCGGTTATTATATAAGTCGTTGTTATTTAAAATTAAATAATCATTCGCAGCATATCTAATCCTGTAGTCCTGGCACGATCAAATTCCTATATCCGACTGTTTTCTGCTATCATTACCGGCTCGAATAGTGAAAAGTTCCGGAAACCCCGGCAGGAAAACAGCATGGCTGAAGATAAACTGGATTCACAAGGGCTCGCCAACGAGTCAGTGTTTGAAAAATTTGATGTGCCTTTCTCAAGTCCGGTGCAACCGGAACAACTTGATCTGGACGATACCATTCAGTTCAGTTGCTTCAAGGGCATCGAATGTTTTAACGCCTGTTGTAAAAATATCGACATCACTTTAACGCCGTATGATGTGATACGCATGTCACGCCGATTGGGTTTAACCACAACACAGTTTCTCACCTTGTTTACCACCCAATATGATCTGGATGCCCACGGCATGCCGGGTATTAAACTGAAACCGGTTGAAGATGGAACCGCCTGCCAGCTGATGACCGAGGAAGGTTGCGGCATCTATACAGATCGCCCAACCGCCTGCCGTTATTATGCAATGGGTATGATGGGCATGCGCAGGAACGATGAATTTGCAATCAAGGACGTGTTCTTCATGGTGAAAGAGCCTCATTGCAAGGGCCATGAGCAAGATAGAAAACTGACCGTCAGAGAGTATCGCGAAGAGCAGGGTGTTGAGGAATTTGATGAACTGAATCGCGACTGGATCGATATGATCGTCAAGAAGCGGTCTGCAGGTCCAACCGTAGGCTCACCCTCGGAAAGAAGCTTTCAGCTGTTTTATCTGGCCAGCTATGATCTCGATGGTTTCCGCAAATTCACCCAGAGCGAAGGTTTTGCAAAGATGTTTGATATGGATGCAGAGTTGCGTGAGCAGCTTGATACCGATGACAAGGCGCTGATCAGATTTGCATCACGTTTTCTGAAGCAGGTATTGTTTGGCGAACAGAGCATAGACAAGAAAGAGGGCGCTTCAGAGCAGCGCTATGAAGCGCGTAAGCCGGTTATACAGAAAAAACACGAAGACAACATCGAAAAATACAGCATGCGTGATCCTGCCAATGCGGGAAAGGACAGTGATAAGTCCTGAGCGGCTCGGTTTGTCCTGAAATGTGAAGTATGTGCCGGTTTTTCGCTCGGGAAAACCGGCATAATGCCGATATAACATAATAAGAATATCATCACGGCACAGGGTTTTTATTCCCTTTTGAATATCTGATTTGGCTGGGTAACAATGTCAGCTGTCGCCTGTATTTTTGCGGCATGCCAGGCCGTGCGCATTACTTTAGGTAACGAAGTATGGACTCTTTAACAATACTGACATGGGTGTTCCCGTTTGCATTTGTTGGCGGCTATGTTTTCTGGTATTACCGCCGTGTGAGGAAAAACGTCGAATTACTGGAAGAGAATACTAAAGCAGGCTTGATGGAGCCCTCATCCTTGCACCCGCTTATCGATCCGCTACTGTGTATTGGTTGTGGTTCCTGTGTGAGTGCCTGTCCGGAAGCAAAGAAAAAAGTACTGGGCCTGGTCAAATACAAGTCAGTGCTGATAAATCCTACCCACTGTATCGGTCATGGGGCCTGTAAAACGGCCTGTCCTGAAAATGCGATCACTCTGGTATTTGGTACAGAAAAGCGCGGTATGGATATCCCCGAGATAAGTGAGAATTTTGAAACCAACGTGCCAGGTTTGTTCATAGCTGGCGAGCTGGGCGGAATGGGGCTAATCCGTAATGCAGTGACACAGGGCAAGCAGGCCATTGATGCGATACAGAAGCTGTATGGTGGACAGACACCTGCGGGTGGCATAGACGTGTTGATTGTCGGAACCGGACCGTCCGGTTTTGCAGCCACGCTCGCCGCTCAGGAAAAAGGCTTGAAATATACTACCGTCGAACAGGACAGTCTGGGCGGGACTGTATTTGCATATCCGCGTGGAAAGCTGGTGATGACAGCTCCGGTTGTTATGCCTATTGTTGGGCCAATTAATATGTGTGAAACCAGTAAGGAAAAATTGCTGGAGGTATGGCAGGGAATAGAGAAAAAAACCGGGGTGAAGATAAACTATCTGGAACGTATGGAGGATATTGTACAGGAGAAAGATGGCTTTGTTGTTCAGACCAATAAAGGTGAATATCGTACACGTGCTGTATTGTTAAGCATAGGCAGAAGAGGTACGCCGCGTAAGCTGAATGTAGAAGGTGATGACCAGCCCAAAGTGGTTTACCGTCTGATTGATCCTGAGCAATACCGTGACCAGAAAGTGCTGGTTGTGGGTGGTGGCGACAGTGCACTGGAGGCGGCCACGTCTCTGGTCGGTGTAGCCAGTGATGTGACTATTTCATACCGCAGCAAGGCGTTTAGTCGAGCAAAGGAAAAAAACCGCAATCATGTGGATGAGCTGGAATCATCTGGAGATTTGCGCGTGTTGATGGAGTCAAACGTCAGTAAGATTGGCGCTGATGATGTTGATATAAAACAGGGTGAAGAGATTGTTAATCTTGCGAATGATATTGTTATCGTCAATGCAGGAGGAATTCTGCCTACACCGTTCCTGAAAAAAATCGGGATTAATGTCGAAACCAAACACGGAACTATGTAGTGCAACTTTTTTCCAGATTGCTGGTTTCCATATTGTGCCTATATGCCACTACTGTTTCGGCTGTCACTATCGATGAGGCCGATCGGGCTGTACGGCTGCGCGATTACCAGCACGCAGCAAACATATATCGGCAACTGGCAAACAGCGGTCATGCCGAGGCAGCTTATCAGCTCGCTGTCATGTATCGAAACGGACAGGGCGTTACGGCCGATAATAACGAGGCGTTCAGATGGTTTAGAACATCGGCTAAATCCGGTTACGTACGGGCACAATACAACCTGGGTCTGATGTATGAGAAAGGCTGGGGCACAGACCGTAACCTGGCACTGGCCAGAAAATGGTATAAACACGCCGCAGTAAAAAACTATAAAGCCGCAGAAAAAAGACTGGCTACATTGTCCAAAAATACAGGTGGCAGCTCGAAACAGTTACGCCATGCATTACTACAGGCCGTCAGGCAGGGTGATGCTGCTAAAACCCGACTATTACTGGCTCGTTATAAGCATCCCGGCAGAATAAAGGAAGGTGGCCTGAACCTGATGATGATAGCGGCTACCCATGGCTACATCAGTATCGGTCGTTCCTTGCTGAGTGCGGGTGTGCCGCTAAACGCACGTGACAAGAGTGGACGTACAGCACTGGTGCATGCGCTACAGGCAGGGCAAGAGCGTATGGCCATGTGGTTGCTAAGAAAGAAGGGTGTCGAGACTGTAAAAGCAAATAATCAGGGTGTTACGCCACTAATGGAAGCCAGCCAGGTTAAAATGGAGACAGTGGTACACAAGATCATACAAATGTCCCCGGCTACAATAAATAATAAGGACAAACAGGGGCAGACAGCTCTTGATAAGGCACAACGGCGTGGACATAAAAAACTGGCTACATACCTGCGTCAGCATGGCGGCAAGAGTGGTAAGCCCCGTCGAGTGATTGCTGACCATCGTTTGAATGCTGGTGATAACAGCTCAGGGTCGCCGCAGCTGGTTCAGGCCGCAACCCAGGGTGAACTGGGGGTCGTACAGGCGTTAATTAAACGTGGTGAAAGTCTGAACGTACAGGATGCTGCTGGCTATACTGCGTTGGCGCGAGCTGCTGAGCGAGGTTTTACGAAGATTTTAAAAGCTCTGGTCAACGCTGGCGCTGATATGGATGTTATCAATGTGAAGGGTGAAACTGCACTTTTGCTGGCAGCAAAAAACGGTGTAAACAAGTCGTTGATCATTCTGCTGAAAAAAAAGGCGAGTATCAATCATCAGGATGGTGATGGCCGTAGTGCCTTGATGCTGGCATTGATGCATATGCATAAAGAGTCTACTAACAGTTTAATCAGGGCTAAAATTGATTTGCGTCTGCGGGATCGTGATGGGCGTAATGCTTTGCATTATGCCGCTATGCAACCTGGGCTCGATATTGTGGCTGCCTTGTTGAGTAAAAAATCATTAATCAAACAACGGGATAAATCTGGCCTGGTACCGATAGTCTATGCCGCGCGTTCGGGTAACGCGGTCTGGGTGGATGCGATTCTGGACAGGGTTGCGATGGTTAATATTAGAGACAGTAATGGCGATAGCCTGTTGAATGTTGCAGCGATACGAGGCCAGTCTGATGTAATGGGTGTTTTACTGCAGCATGGCGCCAATGCAAATGAGGCAGGAGCGGATGGCAATACGCCATTGATTCTGGCATCCCGGAGTGGCGCAGTAAAAGGGGTTGAGTTGCTCCTGTCACATGATGCGCAGATAAATATGAAAAATGATATGGGTGACACGGCCCTGATTGAGGCAGCTCGACAAGGCAAACCTGATGTCATAGAGGCTTTGATTAAGCATGATGCTGATCCGGCCATACGAAACCGTAATAAAAAAACTGCTATGGATATGGCGCGCATCAACAAACAGTTACAAGCTATTGCAATACTGAAAAAAGCAGAAAATGATAGTAAACTGTTTGGTCTGTTCTAGTACTCTTTCAAGGTGATATTGCCGGGTACTGTTGGCCTGTCAGAAATCTGCGATGTAACCCAGGTAAACGAAGTAACTCGATTCGGTGGTATCACCGGTTGCAGTATTTTCGCTGTCTGACCATTCGTATCCACCCTCACCAATAAACTTGACACGCTTGCCAAATTTGTATTCTGTTTTTAGAGATGGCCTGATGGTAGTTGTTTTAGTGCCATTATCACGATCACGCTGGTCAATCGCCAATTTGGGGTTAAAGCGCCAGGTCCTGCTCCACGGGTAGCGGCTATTGATTGAAAAACGTGTCAGGTCGGATGTACTGTTGTTATTGTAACGTAGCTCCATGATAGTCGTATCACCCTGCTTAATAATATTGCTACCGATTAATTGCCCGGCAACCGTATATTCATTTCCGGTTCCGTTTATAGCTTCAACTCCACCAGATGCCGGTGTACTGGAGAAATTGGATACAGCAAACTCGCCGCCAATAGTAAATAATGAATGAACAGGCTTGGTGATAGAAACCAGAAATGATTTAAAGTGTGCAGTACGATCTCTGGCCAATTGTTGTATTTCTGCCTCGGTCAGACGGCCTTTAAGTATTTCAAGTGTACGGTCCGTCTGTCCAATTAAAGCATTAGCTGTTGTCAGTAACGGGCTGTTACGATAATCAGTCTGTATGTTGAGATTGGTTCCATTGTCAAATCGCCAGTTACCGATAAGAAGTGCGGTATTGATTTCTTCATATTCTATATCGTAGTCGAGCAAGGTGAATATTGAGTGCTTCGGGTGCAGGTAGCGTACCTCTGCGCCAACTGCTTCGCGGTCAATTAGACCGTATGCCTCCTGATGTATTGCAAATACATTAAATTCCCAGTAGTCGGCAAACCGGCCGCCATCTACATTAATGCCGTAAAAATACTTGTCCGTTTCGACTGAGTTTGATTCTGCCAGTACAACAGGGTAGCCTGCGACCACATTGACTTTCCATTTAGGGTTCAGGCGATAGCTGAATTCAGCACCATCGAAGCGTCCCTGTACTCCACCGGTGCTACTGCTCTGGCGGCCCAGGCGCGTTGACAAGCCACTTGTTTTATCAGATGCATTGATATACATATCACTGATGCGATAATCATTACCTGCATCACTGTCATTAAAATCATAGGTATAGCTGGTGCTGAATTGTGTGCGTATATTGTAGCGATCGGTACGCAGGCGCGCATTAACACTCAGGTCGGAGTCCAGTGTAGAGTTGGTAGTTACCGGGTTATCAGGATCTGAAGTGGTGACGTTTCGTTGATAAAACTGCAGCAGGTTACCAAAGACCTGCCATTCGGGCTCAGCCTTTTTTCTGACTCTGCCTCTACGCCCACGACCGGCCGGTGCAACGGGGCTGCGACGAGCAGTAACCAGGGCATCAAGCCTTTGTTTGACGCGGTCTGTTCCCTCTCCTTGCGGATATAATTCCAGATATTTTTTATATTCAGCCTTGGCATGGGCGCGCTGGTTATTTTTGTCACGTGCCAGGCCAATGAACTCCTGTGCGTCACGACTGTAGCGGTGTTCAGGGTAGCGCAGTAGCTTGGTTAACAAGCGGATGCTTGATCTATAATCCTTGCTTAGAAGAGCGTTTCGGGCACGCTTATAAAGATCACGTAGTTTTGCTTCGCTCGCGGTGCCCAGTGGTTTAAGGCGATGTTTGCCTGGTATTGTCGAGGGTCTGGACTGAGCAGGTTTTGTGGGGGTGACAGAGGGTTTTTGAGCAATGGTGGTGGGTTTCCCTGCCAGCCAGTTTCTGACGACATATAGTTCTTCACTACGTACACGGTCGACCCATGCCCCGGGGTAGTCTTTAGAAATTTTGCGGCGTGCTGCCTGTGCTTCTTCAAGACTGGTAAAAAACCCCAGTCGCAAGCGTACCCATTCGTTATCCTTGGTTGTGACGTTACGCGTAAATATCAGCCAGGGACTATAACGATCAGCATCAGGGAGACGAAAGGGTGTATCAGGGCTATGTGATGCCAGGTTGAGGGCAAAGGTATATGCCTTTGCCTGCTTTTCATCGGGTGCTTTACGTGATGCCGGTACCGATACAGGCGCTGGCATGGCAGTGGGTGCTGTAGTCTCGGGCGGTATATCCGGGATGACCTCTGTGTCATCGATTTTTTCTGGTATTTTGGGTGCAGTGGCCGGACCTGAGCGAGTGCTAGTAATCAAGTCGATATTGAGACTGCGACCATCATCACCGGTTTTAACAGTATAAGAAACAGTACGATTAAAGTTTAGAATCAGCTCGGGGCCGTTGGGTAGTGTGCGATCAATTTCGGCAGATATTAGTGGTACCTTATCACTGCGTTCCCAGCCAACCACCTCACTGCTTATCGGTGTGTCGTCCAGCACCTGGCCGGGTAATACCGGTATGGTCAGACTGACATTAATTTCCTTGCCTTGCGAGACCGGGAAATGTCGCAGGTATGTTATAGGAATGTTGAACTGGATAATAATCCGATGTCGGCCATTTACTACTGTGGTTTCAATATGGTCAATGATCTTACTGGCCGCATTCGCAAAGGTTGATACCAGGGAAATGGCCAGGCAGAAGAGCAGTTTGCTGTGCCTGTACAGCAGGGTATAAGAATAAGATTTCATGGTTGTTGAGTTTTATTCGTTTCGTGAGGAGCATTTTTTTCAGTGTCGATTTCTATAACAAGTTTACGCAGGTCAGTCGGAT
>DRJJ01000282.1 GCA_011052255.1 Gammaproteobacteria bacterium
ATTATCGTTACCCGAGCTCAGGTAGACATTTTCAGGATCGGGGCGCCACTCTACCTTCATATCAAGCAGCTCCACATAAAAGTGTTCACAGGCCTGCATGTCCTGTACGAACAGCGCCACATGGCGCATGCCGGTAGTGGGATTGGGTTTTTTCATATAAGAGAGTCCACTTGAAAGCTAACGTTATTCTATCCCGCTTTGACAGGGCCTATTCAGAACCAAATGCACGGCTACTAACAGCCTGCCAGACTGGTTCACCAAACTGATGCTGTATCACCAGAGGCAAAGCAATTGACCCGCAGCCAAGAATCTGGTCATGGAAAACCTTGAGATGAGTCAGGTCTGATTCTGATGGCAGTGATGCCGCCTGATGCAAATCCGGTAACAGAATCTCACGAAGTGCCTGCAACAGCGCCCAGCCAGTCGCATAGCCCATGGCCACAGTGGGCGACCGGGTATACCAGAGGATATCGGCGCGTGCCTGTTCCAGCGGCATCACCAGGGTTTCAGACATGCGCCTTGCGGCGGCGTCCTGGCTCAACCCGCGAGTATGCAATTCCACGTCCAGCACGATGCGCAATGCACGCCAGAGTCGATCGCGCAACATGACCGCTTCGCTATATGGGTGATCGAGAAAGCCCTGTTCCAGCATCAACTGCTCACAGTACAGGGCCCATCCTTCGTACAATGTTGCAGAAGGGTTTAACAGACGTGGCAGAGTACGGCTGGTGCGTTCACAATTTGCGGTAACAAACTGCAAGTGATGACCCGGCCAGGCCTCGTGCACGCAGGTAGCCGCAATCGCGGCCGGATGATGCTCGGCCAGTAATGAGGGTTCATTCACCGGCGTGACATAATAATAGCCACACTGGTCGATGTCGTGAGGTGACGGTTCCAGGTAGGCGGCAAACGGAATCTGATGAATCAGGAACTTTGGTGTTGCAACGACTTTCAGGCGCTGTTTACGCGGCAGGCTGACCAGTTGCTGTTGCTCCACAAACGCATGCGCGCTCTGTATACCCGCCCGATAG
This sequence comes from Gammaproteobacteria bacterium, assembly GCA_011052255.1. GTDB lineage: Bacteria > Pseudomonadota > Gammaproteobacteria > DRJJ01 > DRJJ01 > DRJJ01. Next base: position 1,032 of record DRJJ01000282.1, read on the forward strand.
TTTGACAACAATTCATCGGCAGAGGGATGATCCTGTGACACCGAGGCCTGTAGTGCCTCGATACTGTCAAAGCCCAACTCCTTGCATACCGATAGTAATGCCTGCTGTGTTTCATCGACCAGACGGCTACCCAGTTCGTGCAAGCCATCGGCATCAATGCCCAGGAAATGCCGGTCACGTAGCAAACGGTCGTAGGCCTCTCGTCCGCAGGCAAATTCTGCCGCTGCCTGTGCGGCCACCTCCGTTTCCAGTACACGGGCGAACTGTTGCAAACTTCTCCCTGCCGCATCCAGCAAGCCATGAATTTTTCCCAGGTCATGGCATTGCTTGCTGAGTAGCGGGTGATTATGAAGTGAGCGAAAATAATCCACCCCGGACTGTGCCTCTGCAATTGCCGCCACCAACCATTGCGCTGGAATATCTCCAGTTTGCTGTCGTAATCTTCCTGCTGCATCACGTAAATAATCCGGTATTTTTCCCAGGCGGGCGACCAGTGCGCTCTCAAGATCACGCACGGGGCGTACGGTTAACTGATAAATCGCGTTAACCGGTAAAAAACCAGCTGGGTCGCGCAGGCGCCAGTCACGTTCGAGCAAGTCGTGTAGTTCCAGCCGCGCCGCACCACGCAGGATTTTTAGATCAATTTCACGGTTGGCGTCCAGTGTAGCTGGCTCGATCTCATCCAGTGCATCCAGTAGTTTTTCGTTCAGTGAAATCAGTACACCAGTGTCGTCGTCACTGAATGGGCGCAAAAGACCGGCATAGCCCTCGACCCCGGCCTCAACCGCCTGCTCCGGGTGAAAACGGAACCAGGCCTGGTAATACTCCTGAACCAGGTTATCAAATGACGTAAACATTTCGTGTTTCATAAAGGTATTTTTAGGGACTCCGGAAGGGATTTATCCAGGACATCGGGAATAAATCACTCAGCAATAGACTTATGTCTGCTCCAGTATCTCGTAATCATGAGTAATTTCAACTGCCTTGCCCAGCATAATGGATGCAGAACAATATTTTTCTGCTGATAATTGCACTGCACGCCTAACCCGATCGTCTGAAAGATTGTTACCGGTGACAATAAAATGCACATGAATACGGGTAAACACCTTCGGTGCTTCCTCTGCCCGTTCCGCGCTTAATTCAACCACACAATCCGTGACCGATTGGCGGCTTTTTCCCAAAATAAGCATGACATCAAACGCAGTACAACCGCCCAACCCTAATAGCAGCATTTCCATGGGGCGCACTCCGAGGTTCCTGCCACCGCTATCAGGCGGCCCATCCATCAATAGCGCGTGTCCACTACCCGACTCACCCAGAAAGGCGGCCCCCTCTACCCACTTGATACGTGCTTTCATAGCAACCCTTTAGCTTCAAAATAACTGACTCATGTCAATATTACCATGCCAGTTCACATTCACTCGTTAATCATCACTCGACAATCAAACCCGGCAAGCCTACACTCATTGAGTCGACACCCGCAAAGTGGTTTTATCACTGGATGATATTGGAATAACTATGCCAAAACTAGAACCGTCAGTAAAAGGTACTGGCAACCTGTCCATAGACAAATTCCTGGAGCATTGCCATCGTAAACGCTATGCCCCCAAAACTGTCATCATCTATGCCAATGATGAACCAGAGGTGCTGTACTACATAATAAGTGGCTCCGTCTCCGTGTTAATGGAAGATACCAACGGCCGCGAGATCGTACTGGCCTACCTGAATCCAGGTGACTTTTTTGGCGAGATGGGTCTGTTTGAAGACAAATCCCGCAGCGCCTGGGTACGTACCAAGGATAACTGCGAACTGGCCGAAATCAGCTATTCACGTTTTCGCCAGCTCTCGGAGCAGGATCCCGGCATTCTTTTTGCGCTGGCCTCACAAATGGCTACCCGTCTGCGAAAAACCAGCCGCAAGGTTAGCAACCTGGCCTTTCTGGATGTCACCGGTCGTGTGGCACACACCCTGCTGGAACTGTGCAAGGAACCCGATGCCATGACTCATCCGGACGGTATGCAGATTCGCATCACACGTCAGGAAATCGGACGTATTGTTGGCTGTTCGCGGGAGATGGTTGGCCGGGTGCTGAAGACACTGGAAGAGCAGGGACTGATTTTCGTCAAGGGTAAAACGATTGTGGTGTTTGGGACGCGCTGACTATTGCTTTAGTCATTGTGTGTTGTATGCATTCCCACGCGGAGCGTGGGAACGAGAAATAACCGCACCTTCCCGTAGTTAGAAAAACAACTTGTTCAGTTCGGCACCCGGATCCACCGCTCGCATAAACGCCTCCCCTACCAGAAACGCATTCACGTTGTTGCTGCGCATCAGCTCGACATCGGCCGATTTGAGTATGCCGCTTTCTGTTACCACGATACGATCATCAGGAATAGCTGATAATAATTCCAGCGTGGTTTCCAGCCGGGTTTCAAAGGTGCGCAGGTTACGATTGTTAATCCCAATCAATGGTAATGGTATACTTAATGCCCGCTGCAGCTCATCGGCATCATGTACTTCTACCAGTACATCCATACCCAGCCCGGTAGCCAGGTCTGACAGCTGCTGCATTTGATCGTCCTCCAGTGCTGCGACTATCAGTAATATACAATCAGCCCCGATCGCACGTGCTTCGTATACCTGATACGGGTCAATAATAAAATCCTTGCGTATCACCGGCAGGTCACAGGCCGCTCGCGCCTGTTGCAGGTATTCATTGGCACCCTGAAAAAAATCAACATCGGTTAACACCGACAGACAGGCCGCACCCCCGCTCTGGTAGCTACTGGCAATCTCGGCAGGCAGAAAATTTTCGCGTAAGACACCTTTGCTCGGCGATGCTTTTTTGATTTCGGCAATCACAGCAGGCTCGCCCTGTTCAAGGCGACGACGCATGCTATCGACAAAACCGCGTACCGACGAAGCCAGTTGTGCCCGTTCCTGCATTTGTTGCAGACTGGTTTTTTTACTGCACGCAGAAATTTCTTCGCGCTTGCGGTTGAGGATTTTTATTAGTATGTCGGGGGTATTGTTCATAACAACTGTACCGTGAGTGCCTCAGGACAAGCTGATAAACCACTATTTTCCTGAATTACAAGATCGAACAGGGTTGATAAATACATAAAATTACACCACTCGGAAAACCAAAGCCATCCCTTCGGGAGAAGGACAGGATAAGGGGAAAAAAACAATGCATTTATTCTGACCCCTTCACCCCAGCCTTCTCGACTCAGGTTCCAGACTTCGTCCTACCTCCTCCATCCATGGAGTCGTCCCTGGGGGAGGGGGGCTTTTTGTGAATCCCCATATTAAAATCAGAAAGACTGCGAACGCGCCACCAGCGCATCGAGCCGCCGCTTTGCTTCGCCATCATCAATCTTTTCACGCGCCAGGTCGATACCACTCTGC
>DRJJ01000283.1 GCA_011052255.1 Gammaproteobacteria bacterium
GTAGGTCGTATTTTATCGAAAGATTATGTCAACACGGAAACCGGTGAGCTGGTAGCCAGCGCGAATGAAGAGCTGACCGAAGAATTGATTGGCCTGCTGTTCGAAGCCGGGTTCAAAGAGCTGGAAACCCTGTTTGTTAACGATCTGGATCACGGTCCTTACATGTCAAATACTCTGCGTATCGACAGCACAGGCAGTCAGCTCGAAGCGCAGGTAGAAATCTATCGTATGATGCGCCCTGGCGAGCCACCCACCAAGGATGCGGCACAGAATCTGTTTAACAACCTGTTTTTCAATCCGGATCGTTATGACCTTTCTGGTGTAGGTCGCATGAAGTTTAATCGCCGTGTTGGTCGCGACAGCGATACCGGTGAAGGTGTATTGTCCAGTGATGATGTGGTAACCGTATTAACAACACTGCTGGATATCCGCAATGGTAACGGCCAGGTGGATGATATCGACCATCTTGGCAACCGTCGTATTCGTTGTGTGGGTGAAATGGCAGAAAATGTTTTCCGTGTCGGACTGGTGCGTGTAGAGCGTGCAGTCAAGGATCGCCTGAGTCTGGCAGAATCTGAAGGCCTGATGCCACAGGAAATGATCAACGCCAAGCCGGTTGCTGCAGCGATCAAGGAATTCTTTGGTTCGTCACAACTTTCCCAGTTTATGGATCAGAATAACCCGCTGTCAGAAGTAACGCACAAGCGTCGTGTTTCGGCACTGGGTCCGGGCGGGCTGACACGCGAGCGTGCCGGCTTCGAGGTTCGCGACGTGCATCCTACCCATTACGGTCGTGTTTGTCCGATTGAAACACCGGAAGGACCGAATATTGGTCTGATCAACTCACTGGCTGTGTATGCACGCACCAATGACTACGGTTTTCTTGAAACACCTTATCGCAAGGTCATCAAGGGTCGGGCAACGGCTGATGTCGATTATCTTTCTGCGATTGAGGAAGGCAACTTTATTATTGCACAGGCCAATGCAGGTATGGATCAAAAAGGCAAGCTGACCGATGAGCTGGTTGCCTGCCGCCATATGAATGAATTCACCCTGGCGACGTCTGACAAGGTACAGTATATGGATGTGTCGCCACGTCAGGTGGTGTCGGTGGCTGCGGCGCTGATTCCATTCCTGGAGCACGATGATGCTAACCGTGCATTGATGGGCTCCAATATGCAACGTCAGGCTGTACCGACCTTGCGTGCAGACAAACCACTGGTCGGTACCGGTATTGAGCGTACCGTGGCGATTGACTCCGGTGTTACCGAAGTCGCGCGTCGTGGTGGTACCGTCGATTCAGTTGATGCCGGCCGTATCGTAGTTCGGGTGAACGATGATGAAGCCGAAGCAGGCAAGTCCGGTGTCGATATCTATACGCTGATCAAGTACACCCGCTCTAACCAGAACACCTGTATTAACCAGCGTCCACTGGTTAAACCGGGTGATGTCGTCGCTCGCGGAGACGTGCTGGCCGATGGCCCGAGTACGGATCTGGGTGAGTTGGCCCTGGGGCAGAACCTGCAAGTGGCCTTTATGCCGTGGAATGGTTACAACTTTGAGGACTCTATCCTGATTTCGGAGCGCCTGGTGCAGGAAGACCGCCTGACCACGATCCACATCGAGGAGCTGACCTGCGTCGCACGTGATACCAAGCTGGGTTCTGAAGAAATCAGTGGCGATATCCCGAATGTAGGTGAATCTGCGCTGTCCAAGCTTGATGAGTCCGGCATCGTTTACATCGGTGCCGAGGTCAAGCCGGGCGACATACTGGTCGGCAAGGTAACACCAAAGGGTGAGACCCAGCTGACACCGGAAGAAAAACTACTGCGTGCCATCTTTGGTGAAAAGGCCGCAGACGTGAAAGACACCTCCTTACGCGTACCCTCCGGCATGGATGGTACGGTTATCGACGTACAGGTATTCACACGTGATGGTGTCGAAAAAGACGCCCGTTCACTGGCCATTGAAAACATCCAGCTGGAACAGGTGCGTAAGGATCTGGACGACCAGCTGCGTATTCTGGAGTCGGATGTATACGAACGTATCGAACGCTTCCTGATTGGCAAGGTGGCTGATGCAGGTCCAAACCAGCTCAAGGCAGGCACCAAGATTACCAAGGTCTATCTGATCGAGATGGCGCGTGAAAAATGGTTTGAAATCAGAATGCGCAATGATGATGCCAACCAGCAGCTGGAAGCGACAGCGACACAACTGCAGGACCAGCGCCGTGATCTGGATGCGCAGTTTGAAGATAAAAAACGTAAAATCACCACCGGTGACGATCTGGCGCCCGGTGTGCTGAAGATGGTCAAGGTATATATGGCCGTCAAGCGCCGTATTCAGCCGGGTGACAAAATGGCCGGACGCCATGGTAACAAGGGTGTAATTTCCATGATTGTTCCGGTAGAAGATATGCCCTATCAGGCAGATGGTACTCCGGTTGATATCGTGCTGAATCCACTGGGTGTACCGTCACGTATGAACGTTGGGCAAATACTGGAAACCCATCTTGGCTGGGCAGCAAAAGGCCTGGGTATCAAGATAGGTAACATGCTGGAAGCACACAGCAAGATTGAAGAGCTGCGCAAGTTCCTGGATCAGATCTATAATGCCACTGGCAAGAAAGAAGATTTCTCGCAGTTCAATGATGATGAAATCATTGAGCTATGCAAAAATCTGAAAGGCGGTGTGCCGATGGGTACGCCGGTATTCGATGGCGCAGCCGAAGAGGACATCAAGTACCTGCTGCGTCTGGCAGACCTGCCGGAAAGCGGGCAAACCACACTGTACAACGGACGTACCGGTGACGAATTCGATCGCAAGATAACGGTAGGCTACATGTATTTGTTGAAACTGAATCATCTGGTGGATGACAAGATGCACGCCCGTTCAACCGGTCCGTACAGTCTGGTCACGCAGCAACCGCTGGGTGGTAAGGCACAGTTCGGTGGTCAGCGCTTCGGGGAAATGGAGGTCTGGGCGCTGGAAGCATACGGCGCAGCCTACACATTGCAGGAAATGCTAACCGTTAAGTCAGATGATGTTAATGGTCGTACCAAGATGTATAAAAACATCGTTGATGGTGATCATCGCATGGAGGCCGGCATGCCGGAGTCCTTCAATGTATTGATCAAGGAAATTCGTTCGCTGGGTATTAATATCGAGCTGGACGACAAGTAAACGGGCAATAGTCACAAGTAACGCATCAGGTTTCAGGCAGGGGTAAACATGAAAGATCTACTCAATCTGTTAAAGCAGCAGAACGTAAGCGATGATTTCGACATCATTAAAATCGGACTGTCATCACCGGATTTGATCCGGTCATGGTCATACGGTGAAGTTAAAAAACCGGAAACCATTAATTATCGTACATTCAAACCGGAACGCGATGGTTTGTTCTGTGCCAAGATATTTGGTCCGGTAAAAGACTATGAATGTCTGTGTGGTAAATACAAACGACTCAAGCATCGTGGTGTCGTCTGTGAGAAATGTGGCGTTGAAGTCACCGTGGCCAAGGTGCGACGTGAGCGCATGGGTCACATCGAACTGGCCAGCCCGGTTGCTCATATCTGGTTCCTGAAATCCCTGCCTTCCCGTATCGGTCTGTTGCTGGATATGACGCTGCGTGATATCGAGCGTGTACTGTATTTCGAGGCCTTTGTGGTGGTTGATCCGGGTATGACTACGCTGGAGCGCGGACAGCTGCTGACCGATGAAGGTTATCTGGAAGCTATCGAAGAGCATGGCGATGAGTTTGATGCACGTATGGGTGCCGAAGCCGTACTGGAATTACTGAAGTCTATCGATCTGGATCAGGAAGTTATCAGCTTGCGTGAAGAGGTCGATGCGACTTCATCCGAAACCAAGCTCAAACGTCTGACCAAGCGTCTGAAACTGGCTGAATCCTTCGTCAGCTCTGGCAACAAGCCGGAGTGGATGGTGATGAAGGTGTTGCCGGTATTACCACCTGACCTGCGTCCACTGGTGCCGCTGGATGGTGGCCGTTTTGCGACATCTGATCTGAATGACTTGTATCGTCGTGTAATCAACCGTAATAATCGCTTGAAGCGTCTGCTGGAGCTTAATGCACCGGATATTATAGTGCGTAATGAAAAACGCATGTTGCAGGAATCGGTCGATGCGCTGCTCGATAATGGTCGCCGCGGTCGTGCGATTACAGGTTCCAACAAACGCCCGCTGAAGTCACTGGCTGACATGATCAAGGGTAAGCAGGGTCGGTTCCGTCAGAACCTGCTGGGTAAACGTGTCGATTACTCCGGTCGTTCGGTTATCGTGGTGGGTCCGGCATTACGATTGCATCAGTGCGGTCTGCCCAAGAAAATGGCACTGGAACTGTTCAAGCCATTTATTTTCGGCAAGTTACAGCTGCGTGGTCTGGCCACGACGATCAAGGCTGCCAAAAAGATGGTTGAAATGGAAGGTGCCGAGGTCTGGGACATACTCGAAGAAGTTATTCGGGAGCATCCGATCATGCTTAACCGCGCGCCTACCCTGCACAGACTGGGTATCCAGGCATTCGAACCGGTTTTGATTGAAGGTAAGGCTATACAGCTGCATCCGCTGGTTTGTACCGCATTCAACGCCGACTTCGACGGCGACCAGATGGCGGTACATGTGCCCTTGTCCGTTGAGGCGCAGCTGGAAGCACGTGCATTGATGATGTCTACCAATAATATCCTGTCACCGGCCAATGGTGAGCCGATTATTGTACCGTCTCAGGACGTAGTACTGGGCCTGTATTACATGACGCGTGAGCGCATTAATGCCAAAGGTGAAGGCATGGTGCTCTGCGATGTGAATGAAGTCTATCGAGCCTATGATTCCGGCGCAGCTCATTTGCAGGCGCGGATCAAGGTGCGTCTGACTGAAGTCGAGATTGACGACCAGGGTGAGCGTACTGAAAAACGCTCTATGCATGAGACCACCATCGGTCGCGCAATACTTTATAGCGTATTACCCGAGGGCATGCCGTTCTCTTCTGTCGACAAGGACATGAGCAAGAAAGCCATCTCAGGCCTGATTAACAGCAGCTATCGTAGCCTGGGTCTGAAATCAACCGTGATACTGGCAGACCAGTTGATGTATACCGGATTCAAGTATTCGACTTATGCCGGTGTATCGATCGGCTACGAAGACATGGTGGTGCCGGAAGAAAAGACCAGCATCCTGAATCGTGCCGAAGAAGAGGTAAAAGAAATCGAGGAGCAGTACACCTCGGGGCTGGTTACCAATGGCGAACGTTACAATAAAGTGGTTGATATCTGGTCACACACCAATGATCAGGTGGCCAACGCGATGATGACCAGGCTGGGCACCGAAGAGGTGGTCGACCGGGAAGGTAATACGGTAAGCGTGCCGTCGTTTAACTCGATCTTCATGATGGCAGACTCCGGCGCCCGTGGTAGTGCTGCGCAGATTCGCCAGCTCGCTGGTATGCGTGGCCTGATGGCCAAGCCGGATGGGTCAATCATTGAAACACCGATTACGGCTAACTTCCGCGAAGGCCTGAATGTCATTCAGTACTTTATTTCTACCCACGGCGCACGTAAAGGTTTGGCCGATACAGCGCTGAAAACAGCGAACTCCGGTTACCTGACCCGACGTCTGGTTGATGTCGCCCAGGATCTGGTGGTGACGGATCTTGATTGCGGCACCAGCAATGGCGTGACCATGGTGCCATTGATTGAAGGCGGTGATATCGTTGAGCCACTGGGTGAGCGTGTACTGGGTCGTGTGGTCGCAGAAGATACCATGATACCGGGCACCAAAAAGGTTGGCGTAGATGCCGGAACCCTGATTGATGAAGCATGGGTTGATAAGCTGGAAGAAATGGGCATTGACCTGATACGGGTGCGCTCAGCGATTACCTGTGAAAGTCGTTATGGCGTATGTGGCCAGTGCTATGGCCGTGATTTGGCGCGTGGCCATCTGGTCGGCGTAGGCGAGGCGGTTGGTGTGATGGCGGCCCAGTCTATTGGCGAGCCGGGCACACAGCTAACCATGCGTACCTTCCACATCGGTGGTGCAGCCTCGCGAACCGCTGCGGCTAACTCAATTGAAGTGAAAAACACGGGTAGCGTCAAACTGCACAAAGTGAACGTGATCAAGCATAAAGATGGGCA
>DRJJ01000284.1 GCA_011052255.1 Gammaproteobacteria bacterium
ATGAACGGCAATGGCTACGGCAATGGCAATGGCAATGGCAACGGCTATAACGGCTATAACGGCTACAATGGTTATGGCAACGGCTATGGTAATGGCAATGGATATAACGGCTATAACGGTTACAATGGCAACGGCTATGGTAATGGCTACGGCAATGGTTCAGGTAATTTCTCATTTGGTATGAATGGAAACGCCAACAGCAACATGTATGGCAACGGCTACAATGGTTATAACGGTTACAATGGTAATGCTCCTTACGGGTATGCACCTGCACCATATGGCCACCCTGCAGCACCTGTTGCGCCAGTAGCACCTGCCAAGTAAATCTGGCTGTAGTAGTAAATTAGCGGGACAGACTGTTCCGTAAAGAAGGGGGTCGGGGTCAAGCTCGCCCCCCTTTTTTTATTGGTAAAACTATCGGATTGTTCATTATGAATCTGCGCGGGCAGGTACAATTGATACTGTTTGTTTTCGGGCTGGCACCACTGCTGGCTTTGTTATTGCTGAACGTGCCGATGGTATATGAACGCATGCAGGGTTTTTACCAGACAGCCTACCTGCAGAATTTGCGAGCAGAATTCAACGATCTTGAGCAGCATCTGGCCACACGAAAAGAGGCGCTGAGGTGGTTGGCGAAGTTACCGGAACCAGGCGTGGTTAATGAGGTTTCCGGGGATAATGTAACGTTAAGTGACGCACAGCAAGATCAGCGATCACGATATATCGGCTGGCTAAATCATGTTTTGTATGATCAGCTGGACATCATAGAGATTCAGTTTTTTGATAGTAACCGTATCAGCTTGCTAACCCTGGCAAGAAGCCCGGTAACGCTAAAATTCTATAAAGTGGCGGCCAGTGCGAGCGTAACCGATCCTGAGCTATTGGCGTCAGCTCTAAAGATTCGTCCAGGTGGAATCCTGGCTGGATCAATCCAGGTAAATGAAGTCGCTATTGATAACGACCCGCGGTATTTTATGACGTTACAGTTGGTTGGCCCGATGATTAATCTTCGTCAGGATAAGAACAAAAATATTCAGGCCACCACCGCAGGAGCCGTGTCCATAAGAGTAGACGTTAGTGGTCTGGCCAGGGCCTTTCCTAATACCACCTGGGTGCTAGACAATGGCAGATATGCAAAGACCAGCAGTTATAGCGCAGGAAGTGCATTTAAGGATTACAAAGGTCTGGAGGCCATCTTCAAATCAGGCAGGATGTCCTTATGGAAGGAAAGCGAAGAACACCCCATGTTCTGGGTGCCAATGTTCCTGACAGAAACGCATGGCCCATTATGGGTTGGAAGATCTGTAGACCCGTCTGCGATCAATGAGTTTAACAGGAAAATGCTGGAAAGACTGGCGATCATTGTCGTCGTGCTGTTGGTGCTGGTATGGCTGGTAGCAAGAAGAGTTGCTAATCGTACATCAAGACTGAGTAAAGACCTGCTTGCAGGTGTAAGCAACATTCTTACAGAAAACAGGCCCGTTCAGTTTGGCTGGAAGAAGCCGGCTGAATTAAAAGAACTGGGAGAAAAGCTCGACGAACTAGCCAGCAGGCATATCGCTAATATCAAGGATATACACCAGCATACTCAAAAGCTTGAGCAGTCCAATAGTTACAAATCAGAGTTTCTTGCAAATGTCAGCCATGAATTAAGAACCCCGTTAAATTCAATACTTTTGCTTTCAAGCCTGTTGAGCAAAAATGGTAAAAATAACCTGGAACTGGAACAGGTACAGCAGGCAAAAGTAATCAATAATGCAGGCAACGATTTAAAAGTTTTGATAGACAATATTCTTGACCTGTCGAGGATTGAAGCAGGTCGTTGCGTCTTGCATGTAGATAAAATTTCGATAAACAAGGTAGTTGATAACGTATTTAGCCTGATTAACCCTCAGTTTGAGGAAAAGGGCTTACCACTCGTCTTTACCAATGAGACAGATGTCCACCTGGTCAGTGATGCAGATAAAATTAAACAGATACTGTTAAATTTTACCTCTAATGCGTTGAAGTTCAGTAGCAATGGCGACGTAAGTATTCGAGTAGAGGTAAAGCCGGAATTCAGACAAAAAGAATGGGCTGCTGGAATAAGTATCGTAGATAGCGGTATCGGTATCAACGAGCAGAAACTGAAAACCATATTTGAGGCGTTTACCCAGGCCGACGGCTCGACCAGCAGGCGTTACGGAGGAACAGGTCTGGGGTTAACAATAAGCCGGCAGCTGGCACTGCTACTGGAAGGAGATATTGGCGTTACCAGCGAGCAAGGGAAAGGTTCGTGTTTTACGCTGTATTTGCCGGAAGTGATTTCCAGTACAAATAAAAGCCTGGAGAAGAATTCGGCCCGGCCTGTGGTCTCCAGACAATCTGACACGCACAAAAATCTGGCTGGAAATAAAATATTAATTATAGATGAAGACCTGAGGTCAATAATGGCATTGAAAGCAGTGCTTGATAATTGGGGTATAGAAGTCATGGCCGCGTCAGGTATGGATGAAGCTAAAGAGACACTGGACAAAGAAGAGGCGTTTGATTTTATTATTGTCGCGAGTGATAGTTGTTTGTCAAATGATCTGGAAGACCTGTTTACAGGGATAAGAAACCATACTAATAGAAAGGCAAGAATCATAGTGCAACTAAATCAGCTAGCAGAGCACAGCGAGTCACAGTGTCAGCAAGCGGGAGCCGATGCGGTGATCTACAAACCACTGGATATGGATCAACTCGAGGTTACCCTGTCAGCAGGGTGTTGTGAGGAGACATGAACCGATACGCTGATTTTAGAATGTTGATCGTTGATGACAATGTTAACAACCTGTTTACATTACGCAGCCTGATAACACAGCATATGGACTGTGAGGTGCTGGAGGCTGACAGTGGTCAAAAAGCCATAGACATTGCCGCACAGGATGGTGCGATTGATCTGATAATACTCGATGTGCAGATGCCAGAGATGGACGGTTTTCAGGTTGCCAGCATGCTGAAAATCCGTACACGGACGAAAAATATCCCCATAATATTTCTGACGGCCGCCTATAAGACAGATGAGTTTCAGAAAAAAGGTTATGAAACAGGCGCTGCAGATTATTTGTTAAAACCGATAGAAGACAATCTGCTTATCAATAAAATCAGTACCTATTTCAGGTTAATTGAAAAAGAAAGGCAATTAAACCTGGAGCTGGAAAAAAGAGTAAAGCAAAGAACAGCAGAACTTGAACAGGTCACACGTTATCTGAGAGGGATACTCGATAATATGGGTGAGGCCTTGCTGGTGCTGGATGTTAAGGGCCGTATTACGTCGGCCAACCCGGCTGCCTGCAAGATGCTGGGATATAGTCAGGACCAACTGTGTGGACGCACGATAGGTGATGTGTTTGAGGAAGACGAAGCCGAGCAGGCAAACGCCTTTATGGGAACCTGGCTGGAGGCGGTGATCAGGGCAACTGATATGAAAGATATCGACGCCCGTTTTATAGCAAGTGACGGAACGCGCGTACCTATACGCTTTTCCAGAACGGTAATGCAAGACAATGATGAGAATGTAAGTGATATTATCTGTATAGCCAAGGACATGACGGGTTTTCAGAGACTGGAATCTGCACACTAGTTCTGAATTCAGGGCAGCAGAAATTATAGTTAACGGGCAACCGGCCAAGGAGCACACATGAACGACGATATTCAAATACCAGCTGAAACGGATGGTACGAATGAGGACACTACGCTGACTGCCAACGCCCTGAAAGCAATGGCTCACCCGCTACGCTGGCGTATACTTTGCACACTGGGCACAAATGAAATGTCAGTGAGTGAAATTGTAGACAGTATTGGCACAACACAAAGCAATATTTCACAGCATCTGGAACAGCTGCGGAACAAAAATATTTTGATAACTCGAAAGGAAGCAAATCGTATGTATTATAAAATCAGGAATGATCAGCTTTTGCTGCTGATCGGAAATATGCGAGAAGTGTTATGCCTGGCAAATCTGGAAGATAAAAGATATTAAACGGATGTCATCTGATTATTGTTAGGTATTTACCAAAAAAGCGTGCTTTGAATCCATGATCTGGAGTGAATACGTTACGACGGGTCGGTTAATAGTTAATACGAATGTAAAAGAGTGACCCCTATCATGTAGTCATCAGGTCGAACGTGACCTGTCTAATTCTAAACATGATGGGAGTTACAAAATGAAAACAATGAATATGGTATTAGTTGTGGGTTTGTTGGTAGTAGCAGCAAACGTGGCGGCAGCAGACAATGAAAGTGCATGTGACGTGAGCAAGATGTCTGATCAGCAATTTAATGATTGCATCGTTGTCGAAGGTTCGGATCAGACCTGGTCGTCATATCAGGCTGAAATGCGGGAGCTGGATGAGCTGATACGCGAGCAGCGTAATGTCAGCAAAGGTATTGCAAGTCGCTAATGCTGTCGACAGACGAGGCGCTGTGCGTTGCGATAGCACGTACAGCACCTCGTATAATAAGCAATATCAGTAGCTTATAAGTTTTGCGACCCGATAAAGGTAGCTTAAAGCAGGCGATAGTAACCCCGGTGATTATGGTGGCTGCCGACCAAAATTGGCCAGGCTACTGAAATAGCATAAAATAGTGCGAGATTTCTCCCTGGGTAAGTCGATGCAGTACGCACAAAAATTTGATGTCATTGTCATAGGTGGTGGACATGCCGGCACAGAGGCGGCGCTTGCGGCCGCGCGTGTGGGCCAAAGTACGTTGCTGCTTACTCATAATATAGAAACACTGGGACAGATGAGCTGCAACCCGGCTATTGGCGGGATAGGCAAGGGCCACCTGGTCAAGGAAGTGGATGCTCTGGGTGGTGTGATGGCACATGCAGCTGACCTGGCCGGTATCCAGTTTCGTATACTGAATTCACGTAAGGGGCCTGCTGTCAGGGCGACACGTTGCCAGGCCGACCGGGTACTGTATCGTCAGGCGATTAGACAAGTCCTTGAAAATCAGCCAAACCTGAGTCTTTTTCAACAAGCTGTTGAGGATATTATTGTAGAGCAGGGCCGGGTGTGCGGTGTGATGACGCAGATGGGCCTGAAATTTCTTGCTGAAACCGTGGTGTTGACTGTGGGAACCTTTTTAGGTGGTCGCATACATATTGGTGAATCAAACTATGAAGGTGGCCGGGCAGGCGACCCACCCGCGAATGCCCTGTCACGGCGTCTGAGAGATTTACCCTTTCGGGTTAGCCGCCTGAAAACGGGAACGCCTCCACGTATAGACGGACGCAGTATTGATTACAGCGTGATGGAAGTTCAGCACGGCGACAAGCCTGTGCCTGTATTTTCATTTACGGGTAAAACGGAACAACATCCCAGGCAGATTCCCTGCTACATAACCCACACCAACAGCAAAACACATGAACTGATTAGTAACGGACTGGATCGGTCGCCCATGTATAGCGGTGAGATTGAGGGTGTAGGACCACGCTACTGCCCGT
Source organism: Gammaproteobacteria bacterium (assembly GCA_011052255.1). Lineage (GTDB taxonomy): Bacteria > Pseudomonadota > Gammaproteobacteria > DRJJ01 > DRJJ01 > DRJJ01. The sequence continues at coordinate 5,471 of DRJJ01000284.1, forward strand.
CTATAGAAGACAAGGTGGTACGCTTTGCAGAAAAGAACAGTCATCAGATTTTTGTGGAGCCAGAAGGCCTGACCACACACGAGGTCTACCCAAACGGGATTTCTACCAGCTTGCCTTACGATGTACAGCATGAGCTGGTGCAATCAATCAGGGGCTTTGAGCAGGCGCATATAACGCGTCCAGGCTACGCTATTGAATATGACTATTTTGATCCACGCGACCTGAAGAAATCACTGGAAACCCGTTTTATCGATGGCCTGTATTTCGCCGGACAAATCAATGGCACCACAGGCTATGAAGAGGCAGCGGCGCAGGGTCTCATTGCCGGTATGAATGCTGCTTTGAAAGCACAGGGCAAGGAGGCGTGGACCCCAGGGCGGGATGAAGCATATGCCGGCGTCCTGATTGACGACCTGACAACGCAAGGGACCCTGGAACCCTACCGTATGTTTACCAGCAGAGCAGAATACAGATTGTTGCTGAGGGAAGACAATGCAGATTTACGGCTTACTGAAACGGGCTACAACCTGGGATTGGTAGACAAAATACGCTGGCAACATTTTGTAACCCGGCAGGAAGCGATAGAGCAGGAGAAACAGCGCCTTAAAACCACATGGATCAACCCTGCCCGACTTTCCGAAAAGCTTATGACAGAGGTACTGGGCAAACCCTTACTCAGAGAGGCCAATCTGGAAGACCTGCTAAAACGACCAGAAATGGATTACCATAGTATCCACCGTCTGAACGGCGCCGGTGATGCTGTAGCAGACATCGAGGTTGCCCGGCAGGTTGAAATCCAGATTAAATACAGTGGGTATATTGAGCGCCAGCAGCAAGAAATTACACGCCACATCAAATACGAAGCGCGCGTGATACCTGCGGCTCTGGCATACGAAAACATCAAGGGGCTATCCAACGAGGTCAGGTTAAAGCTGCTGGATCACCGACCAGAAACTATCGGGCAGGCCGCACGTATCCCTGGTGTCACACCGGCAGCCATCTCATTGTTGTTGATATACCTGAAAAAAAGAGAGTATAGTGAACGGAACCAGGCTGGTTAACAGCGGTCTGGTATCGTTATAGTCAATTACCTTAAATATAATAAAAAAATCAAAACAGAGGTGCTTCATGTATAAATTTATCGTCATACTTCTGATAAGCCTTTCATCGTCGATCGTCTGGGCTGACCATGGCAATCTCATTAGTAAAAAAAGTGCGCACAGCGTCTCGGTTACCATTAACAAACTTGAGAGCGTGCTTAAGAAAAAAGGGATTACAATATTTGCGCATATCGATCATCAGAAGGGTTCTAAAAGTGTGGGCAAGAAACTTCGCCCTACCGAACTATTGATATTCGGTAACCCTAAACTGGGTACACCACTTATGCAAAGCCGGCAAACAGTCGGTATCGATTTACCCATGAAGGCCCTGGCATGGGAAGACGAGAATGGCCAGGTCTGGCTGACATATACTAAACCGGCAGCGATGGCAGAACGTCATCACATCACAGACAAAGAAAAAATCATAAAAAAAATGACCGGCGCGCTTAACAAGTTCACAAATATAGCCACAGCTCCCTGAGTTACACCTACGGCAAGATCCATTCAAGTGTCTTCAGACAGTCGCGCCCTGCTCTCACAGGGCATGGAAAAGCTTGGGCTTGAGCCAGATGAAAAGCAAATCTCACGTTTTCTTGCGTATGTAAAATTATTACAAAAATGGAACAAGTCATTTAACCTGACTACTGTTGATACAACTACGGGTATTATTTCACAGCATTTACTGGATTCTCTTGCTATAACAAAATATATAAATGTTGCGTCAGTCGTTGATGTGGGCAGTGGAGCCGGTTTGCCGGGAATACCACTAGCGATCATGTTACCCGGATTGAGTGTGACATTATTGGACAGTAACGGTAAAAAAACACGATTTCAGAACCAGGTAGTTATGGAGCTGGGGCTGGATAATAGTGAGGTGATTCAATCCCGTGTTGAGCTGTACAGGCCTGATGTGGTTCCGGGTATGATTACTACACGTGCCTTTGCCCCGTTGCAGAGAATGGTAAAAAGTTGTGAACATCTGCTACATCAGGGTATACCGTTATTGGCGATGAAGTCTGCGGGTGTCGATCGTGAACTTGAAGAATGGTCGCGCACGGACTGGGACATACGGGTAGAAGAGCTGGGTGTACCCGGTATTTCAGCGAAACGCTATGCTGTGCTGATAAACGAGAAGCGCTAGACACAACTGGTTGTTACGCACCATAAAATATTTCAGGAGATTATAAGGATGTATAAATCTATTAAGTTAATATCTCTATTAACCGGGATGACGCTATTATCCGCTTGTGCAGTACAATCTGCTACACAGGTGAAAACCTTTACCAACGCAAGTAGTGACCTTGTCATCGAAACGCAGGACTTGATGAATGAGCTGGATGATTCCACGATAGACAGAAAGCTGTATTTGCTGGCAACCGATGAAAATAAAATATCCAGTAGTCTGTCCATCGAAGACCTGCAGAAGATTCGCGGTATTTACAGCACACCCCAGGGACAAAAAGCCCCTGTCATGAAAGCCTTGTCCGCATTATACCAATACAGTGAATCACTGGGCATGCTGAGCACGGCCATGTTACGTGAAGATATCGACCAGGCGGCACAGAATTTATATGGTTCTTTTAACAGTATGGGTACGCAATATCAGAAGCTGACCAGAAAATCGCTGCAGCGGAATGAAAAAGCACTGGGCGTGATAACAACCCTGATTGACGGCATAGGTGTTGTTATCGTCGAACAAAAAAGACGTAAGGCGATTAAAGAAATTGTTATTAATAGCGATCCGTATGTTGCATTGCTGGCAGATGCCATATACGACAAGATTGGACAGAATATTGACGTATTAAAATTAAACTACAGACAGATTTTAAATGAGAGAATAGTGTCGTTCAGAAAACGCGCATTAAAAATGAAAATCGAGACCCGGGTAAAAAAGTTGCGTGAACTAAAGATGGAGACAGATTATCTTGATTCTATCGATGCCATTTATGCGACAGCCAAACAGGCCGTACTGGCACTTAAAAAGGCACATGCTGTACTGCGTGATACCGTTAGCCAGGATAAATTTAGCAGCGCACAACTGAGCCAGGCAATTGGTGATATTAATTCACTCAAAAAGCATATGAAATCTTTTTCCAGGGCACTGTAAACAAGGAGCATTATCATGAGCACATTACGAAAAAACCTTACCGATACCCTGAATGAGCTGCAATCATTGATGATGGCCAATATTACAGATGAACAAAGAGAGACCCTGCGTAAACGTATCAGAATCCTGTTTGCACAACTGGACGAAGTCCTGGTTCAGGATTTATCTGATTCCAGTGATGATTTTAACCAGGCACTGGCCGCTTTACAAAATTCGGCTCAGGCTGCAGAAGATGCAAAAAACGATATTGACAAGGTTGCCAGTGTAATCAATAAAACAGCCGACGCAATAGGCAAGCTTGAAAAAGTACTTAAAATGGGAATAAAGATCGTAGCCTGATCGATTAGCTACCAGGTATAGGTGACACCCGCCAGGCCATAGACAAGATCGTCACCTGTGGATACAGTTGAATAACCTGTCTCTAGCGAGAGCATCCAGCTGAATTGACTAAAGTAGTCCAGCCGTACAGTAGTCAGATCGCTGTGCGCGCCATCAACCGCAGATTCAATACGGGTCTGCTCAAGTCCGATTCTTTGTTTTAATAAATTATAGGCAAGCTCGATCGAGGCGTAATAATCTGTTAGACCCCTGGAGTACGACAGGGCCTGCAAAGAGAGCGTGCGTCCGACGAATGGCCGGTCAAAAATTTCTGGGCTGATAGAATAGTCATAGACTTTACCGTTTACGGTAACTTCAAATGGATCAAAACCATAATAGTTGACATCCAGGACGATAGCCGTGCTATAGAACGAGCGCGATATGCGCCGCCTCCGGCGTTCCTGACTATACAGTTCTATATCCCTGTATTCCGGGCTGATCAGAAAACGCCAGTCTCCGCTGTTAATGCCTAATTCAAGGTTCAGGGTGTCGGTCCATATACGCTCACTGGCGCCCCAGCGCCAACGCTGAACGAATGAGCATTACTGCGTGCGGAAAACTCCATATAGGCACGGTCTGATTTAACATTATCAGTAGCCAGTTCAAGGTAGAGTGAATAGTCTGTCGGATCTGTATCGGCTAAAGCATTATTTAAAAAGAAAGCGATAGGCAACAGTATGACTGAAATAAATTTTTTCATAATTTTATAATACCAAGCCAGGCGGGGGATGGCTGGTTACTTGATGCTGGATCTAGCCTTTTTACCGTAAACGCAGAGTCAGTCAAGGCGCTTGCCCATCGTTGGACCTGCTGTGTTTCCAGTTTGCCATTTTGATGGCCAGGGTAAG
>DRJJ01000285.1 GCA_011052255.1 Gammaproteobacteria bacterium
CCCGCCAGCATCTCATTGGTCTTGGCCACACTCACGTCCAGATTGCCGATATCCCAGTTCTCATAATCGGCAAATTCGTCATCGGGAGACAGGAATGGGTGTGCCTCGCCATCACCCTTGATCTGCGTAGCTTCGTAGATGGGCTCCCATTTACTGCGCTGGGTGACATAGGTTTCATCAAGCTTTGTACCATTCCACTGCGCATCCAGAGGAAACATGATGCCATTTGACAGGTTACCGTTATGGGCAATGGCCAGTATTTTACCACCGGTCTTGTTTTCGTAATCCGCCAGGTACTTCCAAAGATCACGCGGGTCGGGACTGCCCTGCGGTGCCGTCATGGTGAATGGCACCACTTGCTTGGCCTCTTCAGGGCCATCACGCATAATAACGACCCTATGCATGTTGTTACCTTTGATCAACGAGGTCCATTCGAAACCAATGAGCGCCGTAAACCGACCCGGTTCGTTATAAGTTTCCGCATCAGCAATCACACCTTCCCACAGATTTTTGAAGGCGGTCGCTCCAGGTGAATACATGGCCAGCATTTCTGGTTCCATTTTGCCCTGCGAAAAAGTCTCAATCAGGTTATACGCTGCTTTAACCGACTCCTCACCGCCCGCCTTCATTCCCTTGTTCCAGCGCGCCGCCTGCTCATACTTCATTAACTCTGGTTTGCCCGAGGCAATATCCCCAACCAGACCTATGCCATCAGAATGATCGGCAACAACCAGCCAGTCCAGTGGGCGCGATAGGCGCACGGCTTGCCCGGTAGAGGAAATAACTTCTTCACCGCGGGCAAAACGATAGGCATCTTTAGGTGGCAGACGATTACCGAAAAGACCAGCATCCATAGATAGAGAAGTATGAAGATGTGAATCACCCCACAGTGGGCGCAGCGGGATACCCGGTTTCGCATAGGGTGAGTAGACTTTTCCGCTATAGGCAGCACTCAGCTTGACCGGTTTTTCCTGTATTTCAGGGGCCTTTTCCTGTGTAGCGCTGGCCTTTGCCGGCGCCGTGCTGGCTGACTCCTGTACTGCTGAACCCTTGTCAGCTGCTTCAGTTGGCGCTTTATCGCATGCCTGCAGTAATACCATTACAAATAACAATGTTAATATTTTTATATTATTCATTTTCTGTCCCTGTTTTTATTGCACCGTCTTGTATACATGCTACATCCAGTAAAGATAAGTACCTGATCTCTATTCCAGACACGAATAGCCAAAGCTCGGCAAAGCATACAGCAACCAGCAACCAGTAACTACAGTGCAAATAAAGTATGTTGCCGCGTATAACCATAGATAAAATATGGCGTCATCAGGCTACTATAATAGTTATATGAGTGGTTCTTACGACAAGACGCCTGTTATCCTGGCTGCTGATCTGATGCAGGTAATCACCGCGCTGATACATGATATACACCCCAATATCGAACCACGCACACTGACACTCGACAGTATTCTTGATAAGCAACTGGGTCTGGATAGCCTGGCGCGTATGGAATTACTGACGCGTCTTGAAAAACAATTTAAAATCAATTTGCCTGCACAACTGATTATGGAGGCCAACACTCCCCATGCGTTACTGCAGATGCTCATTGGCCACGGCATGCAGCAAACTCCCCATGAAACCTCGCCTGTCATACAACTGGACAGCAGCCAAGAAACAGCTGACCACCCGGAACAAGTCAACAATCTGGTGGATTTACTCGACTGGCATGTTCAGTCACATCCCGATCGTGAACACATCCGCATGCTGGATGAAAATGGCTCGTCAGAAACGCTGAGCTATCAGCAGTTGCAACAACAGGCAACTACCGTGGCAGCGGGTTTGCAGCAACACGGGGTAGAACCAGGTGACCGGGTGGCGATTATGCTGCCAACCGGGCGCGAGTACTTTATTAGCTTTTACGCCATTCTGATAGCCGGGGCAGTACCGGTACCCCTGTATCCCCCACTGCGCATGAACCAGATAGAAGACCACCTGAAACGGCACTGCACTATTTTATCAAATTGCAGGGCGGTTACACTGATCACATTTTCGCAAGCACTATTATTCGCGCGTTTACTCAAATCACATGTCAACTCGATACACAGCGTAGCCTGTGTGGATGAACTGTTATCAATATCCCGGACTCTGGCGCGCCCCTTTATTGTGGCATCGGATATTGCCTTCCTGCAATACACGTCCGGTAGTACGGGTAACCCGAAAGGCGTGGTATTAACACATGGCAACCTGTTAACCAACATCCGCTACATGGGACAGTATCTCAAGGTAAGTTCAGGCGATGTTTTTGTCAGCTGGTTACCGTTGTATCACGACATGGGCCTGATTGGCGCCTGGTTAGGCAGCCTGTATTTTGCGATGCCATTAGTGATTATGTCGCCATTAGCTTTTCTGAGCCGTCCGCTGCGCTGGTTTGAGGCTATCCACCAATATCGTGGCACCCTTTCTGCCGCACCCAACTTTGCCTATGAACTTTGTCTCAAGCGTATCGACAAGGATGATGTCGGCGATATTGATCTGAGCTGCTGGCGCCTGGCCTTTAACGGGGCAGAACCCGTCAGCCCAACGACCCTGTTAGCCTTTGCAGAACGATATGCTGAATCAGGTTTGCGTTTACAAAGCCTGACACCGGTCTATGGTCTGGCAGAATCCAGTGTTGGCCTGGCCTTTCCGCCCCTGGATCGTGGTCCACTGATAGACCGTATCCAGCGCACAGTATTCAGTGAAACCGGCCATGCCTTACCGGCGGATAAAAATGACAGCAGTGTGCTTCAATTCGTCGCCTGCGGCCAGGCACTACCTGATCACCAGATCCGCATTGTAGATGAGGACAGCGAGGAGTTGGCCAGTCGCCATCAAGGCCGTGTTCAGTTCAAGGGGCCCTCCTCTACCCAGGGTTACTTTGACAACCCACAGGCGACCCGGCAACTATTCGATCATGAATGGCTGGACTCCGGCGATCTGGGATATGTCGCGGAAGGGGAGGTCTATATCACCGGACGTTCCAAAGATATTATTATTCGTGCCGGGCGTAATATCTATCCACATGAACTCGAAGAACGTATTGGCGCTGTGACCGGAATACGTAAAGGTTGTGTAGCTGTTTTTGGTGCCACTGACTCGCACAGTGGGACTGAAAAGCTCGTGATACTGGCAGAATCCTGTGACCATGACTCAGTACGCGCGAAACCACTACAAGTTGAAATCAACACCATCACCACGGAGCTGATCGGCTCGCCACCGGATGATGTGGTGATAGCACCACCCCATACGGTATTGAAGACCTCCAGTGGCAAGATTCGGCGCAGCGCCTGCCGTACACTCTATGAAAACGGAGAACTGGGTCAGACACAGCATGCCGTATGGCGTCAGTTTATGAATATTACCTTAAGCGCACTGCGCCCTTCTGTTCGACGCCTGGGTCATCAGGTTTCAAGCATAGGCTACGCCAGTTATGCATGGGCCATATTCTTGCTACTGGCCGTACCCACATGGTACGCCAGTGTGCTGTTGCCAAAACGGCAGTGGCGCTGGTCTTTCATACACGTTGCAGCCAGGCTTGTCATAAAATTGACCGGTAATCGGCTTGCCATTCACGACGGGGCAAGCCTGCCGGACTCGGGATGCATCATAGTCGCTAACCACGCCAGCTATATGGATGGTGTTGTACTGGCTGCAACACTGCCGGGCAGTTTCGGGTTTGTTGCCAAGGCAGAACTGAAAAAACAATTTATTGCCGGCATCTTCCTGCGACGTCTGGGCTCGCACTTTGTCGAGCGTTTTGACCCGCGTAAAGGCCTGGGTGATTTAAAGGCACTGCAAACAGACATAAGCCGCTCCCAGACCCTGGTGTTTTTCCCCGAAGGAACATTTACCATTATCCCGGGATTAAGATCATTCCACATGGGCGCTTTTATCACCGCAGTCGAACGTAATGTCCCGATAGTGCCGGTAGCGATTAGTGGGACACGATCAATTTTGCGTGGTAGAGAAAAGTTTCCTCATCGTGGCCGCATTGATGTCAATGTTGGTCAACCCATATATCCGCAGGCAGAGGACAGCTCCGATTGGCACCGGGCCATCGGACTGCGCGATAGTGCCCGCCAGTATATTCTGCAGCACAGTGGTGAGCCGGATACCGACAGCTATCTGTAGTGTTGCTAATAGTCTTATTGATAGATAACAAATCCTGCCGGCGGAACGCTGAGCTTAACAGCCTTGCCGTTCCGCGCCTCAATCTGTATTGCCTGGCCAATCTCAGCGTCATCCGTTGAAAAAATACAATTGAGCGTGTCATTAGCAGCATGAAGGCCATTGTCAATTGTTACCCAGGCCACAGACTGTCTGAACAGGTCGGTATTGATGGCGAGCAGAACTTCGCGTTCGCTGAATATCCGTGACCAGGCGACAACGGATCGAATCTCATCACCGATCATGCGAGGAAAACCAAAGTTCAGCCCGTCTCCGGAGATCTGTCTGAGAAACTGCCTGCCACGACGAATAACAATATTGTCCTTGCGAATCCGGAGAATTTTCGCCAGCTCCCGGTAAACAACCCCGTCTTCTTTGAAGAAGTGCCGACCCTTACTGCGAAAGGCTCCGAACGCGCCGCCAAACATGGCTTCCCTTATATAGCGATCATTATCACCATTGCCGTCAAACTGCTGCTCACTGCCATAGTAAATGCAGGGGATTCCCATGGTGGTCGTCAGCAGGGCAAGTACTGGCAGAGCAGCCTGCTGACTCCCATCCTGTTGAGGGCTTTCGGGGTTGGCGAAACGGGATTTGTTGCTGCCCTTACGCACCTGATCGTGATCGTCGAATGTGGTGACGACGCGATCACGAAACCAGACGTGTGATTCCTTTTTTACCCATAATGAATTTTTGAACAGATTGAAATAATTCTCAGGATTGCGGAACCCTTTCACCAGATACTCGACCTTATCCGGGATATCGTTAATGCCCAGCGCCGCGTTCATTCCCACGGTTTCGAGTGTATGGAAGGCTCGTTCTCTACCGCCGGTAATTTCGGCGATTAAATAAAAATTCTCTTTGCCGATGGTTTCTGCGAACTCATGAATCGCCGAGGTGAACAAACGGCTGGCACCGTCATCCATGTGCTTGACCGTGTCGACACGAAACCCGTCGATATCTGCAAATGCGATCCAGAATTTAAAGACCTCACATAAATGCATCAGTGCAGCGGATGGTCGATATGCATCGACCGACCCTTCTCCCAAACGGATATCCTTAAGACTGACGAAATCACCCTCGCGAAATTCCGGGTCGAAATCAAAATTCCGAATGCGGCCTTTGCGGGTAAATGTATCGGGTTCCTGAAACTCGGCAGGCCAGACCCCTGCATTCGGAAAAAGACTTTCGTCTATCGGTCCATACGGGAGTTCTGGTTGCCCGGCCTCATTGCGAAATCCTTGCACACCGTATACCGTTCCATCCGACTGCCAGCAGGCCTCCTTGCCTACGACCTGGTCATTATTCATCACATCGCAACGTCGCTCTTCCGGTCGATATGAAAATACATCGCCGGCGTGGTTAAGAATAATATCCAGAACGACGCGGATGCCGTGACTGTGTGCAGTGTTGACCAGCGAAACCAGATCATCTCGTGAGCCGAATCGCGGGTCAACATTGAGATAATATTGAATACCATAGCCATGGTACGTCTGTTCAGAAGGCACCTGCTGAAAGATCGGGCTAATCCAGATTGCGGTGATACCCAGTCTCGAGAGATAACCAATCTTCGATTCCAGACCCTTTAAGGTTCCACCAACAAATCGAGCGCCGGCGTCCCGCCAGTTTTTCGCATCGGCTTCATTCTGTACTGCGTTACCGTTATCACTGTCCTGGAATGGTGGTGTGGCTCCGGTAGTCACGAACTGACCGTCGATATCCCTGTACAGATTTTCATTGCCGTCGGAGAAGCGATCAAGCAGCATAAAGTAGAGCACCTCGTCCGCCCAGCTCGCGGGTGACGGGAAAAAATTGCGCCGGGTCAGGGAGGTGAAGTCTATTTCACTGAGTCGAATTTCCATATTTAACCTCACTGACACTCGTTATGGTTGATCTGGAACATCCAGCAGAATTTTAATGGTACTGACTGCTGTCTTTTAGGTAAGTATAGATTATCACCACTATAGCGCTGATATTCACAACCCATTGATAGCCGTGTTCCAATTCCACAGATTAGTCATTGTTATTTGCGTTTGTTAACACAATCATCTCTTCCCGTTCCAGACCCCATCCGGAAATGTACTTCCCCTGCCAGAATGTTGATACGCAATTTTACAAATGGCTATGAGTAGTCATACAAATTTTC